>CALGNA010000028.1 GCA_937958795.1 uncultured Bdellovibrionales bacterium
ACCAGTATTGTCTCTTAGTTCTAGAAAGGCTTCGATATCAGCATGCCAGCTTTCTAGATAAACGCAGGCGGCTCCTTTTCTTCTGCCGCCTTGATTTACTGCAGATACGCTTGAGTCTAAAGTCTTAAGCCACGGGACGAGGCCATTAGATTGTCCGTTTGTACCTTTAATTAAAGAACCTCTTGATCTTACTTTATGAAAGGCAACTCCAATACCACCCGCAAATTTAGATAAGAGTGCTATGTCTTTGTATTTATCGTAAATAGCAGAAAGGTCATCTTCAGGGCTATCTAGTAAGTAACAAGAAGAAAGTTGTGGTCTTTTTGTTGCAGAGTTAAAAAGTGTAGGAGAGCTAGGCATATAATCTAATTTTGAAATCAGATCATAAAACTCTTTAGCTTCCGTAAATTGCTGAGCTAATCCACAGCTTACTCTTAAAAAGAAAAACTGTGGAGTTTCAATAATCTGGCGTGTATGCGGGTCCTTTAAAAGATATCTGTCATAAACAGTTCGTAACCCAAAGTATTCAAATAGATCGCTTCTCATGTCATTGATAACAAGGTTGAAGGCTTCTTTATTTTCAACGATAAAATCACGACTGGCTTTAGAGATAAGACCTGCTTTGTACCCAGCTTTTATGGAATCAGAAAAACTTTGAATTCCTTGTGAATGAACCTCTTCATTGATGTATCTATTCAAAAGCCTTGAGGCTAATTTTGAATACTCAGGGTCCTCACCAATCAACATGGAGGCAGTTTGAATACAAAGCTCATCTAATTCTTTAGTTGAAGCTCCATCGTAAAGGCCACTGATTGCTTTGGAAGCAACCTTCATTGGTTCAACTTCTGCTAAGTTAGATGAGCAGGCGATAACAACGTTAACGATTTTGTTAACATCAACTGGTTCGAGTGTGCCATCTCGTTTTTTAACTCTCATAACTTTAGGTGAACCGGTCTCATCTGCATTATAGAGAGGGGTTTCAATTTCAACGCCAAGGTTATTGGGGAGGTTGCTGGTTATGCTCTTTGCTGTTGGGCTAGAGGCGACTTCCGTTGTTGCTTCTGCTTTTGATACTTCCACGTGTTCTCCTTATCGTGAGGCAATAAAATGCCCTGGCTTGAATACAAACCTTAAAAATAGCTAATCAATATTTGGGAGGGAGAGCGAGATTTTTAAGCTTTCCGGAGCGCTAATTATCATCACTTTCCTTATCCCTAAGGCTAGGAACGAGGGCCCAAACTGTCAACGAATTTTGAATTTCCACATGTTTAAAATTTAAGCTCAAATCTGTTTAAGTGTCTGAAATATTTATGATTCCTGCTGTACAAAAAAAAAGAATGAAGCCTTTAGTCTTGATGGGCTGTGTATCTAGTTGACGAAGAGCTCTAAAAACGTAGATGTAGTTTTTCGTGTAAAAAATTCAATCCATGGCCTGAGAGCAAGCGATATAGGGTTTGAGTCAAGAACATTATCCAAATAACGTCTTTATTTTACAAGAATGCATTTTTTCTTTGCCCCATGGGCGCAGAGTAACTAAAATAGGGAGTTGCTTATAGACAGGAGGTTCTATGGTCAAACGAATCAATTATCAGAAGTTTTTTAAGAGCTTGTGCAGGTTCCGTTCTTTGTCCTTGGGAACATATATAACAGTGGTGCTTAGCGCTCTGTGTTTAATCTTTAGTGAACTTTTGACCCCAAAAGTAATGGCGGCGACAAGCAGCTTATCAAACCAGCAATCTGCACCTATGAATTTTGGTCAATTAAGCTGGGTTCAAAATGAGTACAATGAACCATACATAGAAGGTGATAGTGAGACTAAGCATTATTCAAAAGTTCAAGTTTATCATGGTTTTCATTTTGGAAAAAAGAAAAGTGGTTTTAGTTTTGTAGCACAAGGGATGGGGCTTTACTCGGTTTCCGATGAATTTTTTACCTATGCTCCCATTGAGTGGGCATTAAAATACAAGCCAACAAGGAGAGAGCAACTTACATTAGGCCAAAAACAAATATCAGGAGCTTCTCATGCCGAAGATTATTGGTACGAAGGTATTTGGACTCCGCAATTTGGTTTAGATGCATTAAATCCAATTAACTTAGGTTCGCCTGGTGTGCATTATGAATATTATGGTAGAGCTCAAGAGTTAGTTCTGACAGGCTCATATTTATATCTGCCTCATTTAGCACCAAACTCTAAACTAGATCCTAAGACGAAACAATTTCAAAGCAGAAGCCCATGGTTTGCAGCGCCTCCAGTTACAACCACCTTTGAAGATGAAATTTATAATGTTCAGTACAGTGTTGATGAGCCTGAACTTTTTGATGTTCTCTTGAAGCCTGTTTTTTATACAAAGTATGTATTGAAGCCAACAGATCAAGATCGAATTTCAATGAGTTATACTTATAAGCCTGTTTATAATGTTTTCTTGGATTTGGATTGGAAGGGGACTTTAGAAGCGACAGATATTCCTATTGATGTGTCAGTGACACCTGTTTTTTTAAACCATCACTTAGGTGAATTGCAATGGCAGCATAACTTTAGAAACAACTATTACACACGTTCTAGTTTTGGTTTTGAAGATATCAGAGAAAGAAAAAAGCCAAGTTCAGATTTAGTTACGGCTGTTGATCTGGAAGATTATACTCAGACTAGTTTTGAAATTGGGTATGGTTTAAAGAGGAGTAAAGGTTGGGCTTTGAATGCTTTGTACAGAAAAGGCGGAGAAGTCCAATACACAGGTGAGTTGGCTTCATTGGCTCAAAACTCTGGTCGCAGACTAAGATGGAAGGAAAGCCTTGGGCTTAAGTTCTGGTCTCAGTTAAGAGTCGTAAAACTAAATAGTTTTTTAGCCTATGACTTTCATTATGATGGTTTACAATACAGTCAAAGCTTTGGGGTCCCTTTATCTGAGGGATCTAATTTAAAGTTTGGCTGGGATATCCTAGAAACTTCTGTGTTCAAGAGGGGAGAACCTAACAGTAAGAGTTTCTTTACAAGCTTTAACCAAAACGATCGTGTTTGGTTCCAACTCGAGTATCAGCTGTAGAATAAGGGGAAGCTCCTGTTATGAATATAAAAATATTGAATAAACTTAAATTATGTACTGTGTATCTTGGATTGGTATTTACTATATCCTGTTCACAAGAGAGATTTGACTCTTTTGGAGAATCTTTAAAATTAAGTTTTGATACAAAATGTTTAAAGAAATTAGACTTAGAAGCTTATTTTAAAGGGGAACTGTCTTCCTCGGATAATCAAAAACAATTTGATTGTATGCAAGAGGGCTTTACCTATATCACTCAACGTTTTGATGGTAGTGAAAAGACAGACGAGTACACTTTAGATGAGTTAGAAGGGCTTTTAAAAAAATTAAAGGTCAAAGCAGTTAGCAGAAAACGCCTTGAAGTTTTATTAGAGCTTAAGAAAGAGTTTTTAGGTGGTTCGCCCGTGGTTGCTACAAAGGATGAGTTTTCGGATTTATCATTTAAGTTAGCTAAGCTTCAAAAGCTAATGAAGCCAGTGGATCCATTATTGTCTTATATAAGTGGAGCAAAAGACCTTAAGGCTGATAATGTAACACCTGTGGTACTAGAGACGTACTTAACAGATGCACAACCACTTTTTAATTTTTTAGAGGAAGAACTTACGGACTCATCTATTACCTATGATAAAATAATAAGTTGGATTGAAGCTTGGGATGTGGATCCTGAAAAATTAGATATTGAAGAGCTGAAGAGCTTAAAGCCAAATTTTGTCAAAGTTATTAACTTGGATGAAGAAGCGCCTATTAATATTTCAAAAACTTTTTTAAATTTAGGCTTTAAAGCTTTAGCAACAGGTGCTTGGATTAGAGATAAGTTAAGCGATGATAATCAAAATTACTGGAAAGAGGTGAGTCTTTATGAGGACTTTGAATACTCTGTTGAGTCTTTCTTTAGTATTTTTCGTGAATTTATGGCTTACAGAAATGAAAAGCCATTAGAAAAACATGAACTCATGTTGTTATTACCAAAATTAAAAGATTATGGTTTTTGGGCAAAAGATTTTAAAACAGACTTTGAAAATGAAGAGGTTGATAATCGTGTTGTAGATGCTGGTCTTAAGATTTTTAATCATAAGGACTCTACATTTGGAATGAAAGAGTTTGAATTAGCTGAGATTCTTTGGAAGGCAATGAAAGCTTTTCTTGTAACAACTTATGGTGAAGAGTTTAATTTTAGTTTACAGAGCTTTAAGTCAGTTACGTCTTCAGAGAGATCTAATATGCTTTTAGAGTGGGCGAAACACAAGGCTCAGCCATGGCTTGTTTCTCCTTATCAAATGCAGGTACCAGTTACACTTGATAGAGTAGAGCCAATTATTAATTATGAGTCCTTATTCAGGTTGTCATGGCTAAGAACTCTATCTGAGTTTGCGGTACATTCTTATAGCCAAGACAAGAGTGTTGCTATTTATGATGGTTATCTACAACTTGATGAACTTAAAACACTTTACGCAGATATCTACCCTGCCTTAGAGGCCTTAGGCTTAGAGAGTATGGAGACCAGTTGGTTTCGAATTTTTTATGAACATGATTTATTTGTTCCAGCCGGAAATGGAAATTTACTTGTTGATTTTATGGAAGCAAATCACTTCTTTACATATTTATTTTCAGCTGTTCAATCTGTGAGTAAGGCGTATGGGATTGATGAGGGATATGAAAAGCTTTGTGAGGGGCAGTTAAACTATACTTGTCAAAAAGAAAAAGTTCTTACGAATCCACAATCACCGGGTTTCGTACATCTACCTAGAACACAACTGTTTTTAAAAAACACACCTGATTTAGCTAGGGGCCAAGGCGCTATTTGGTGGGGGTCGTTTTATGAAATGGCAACTGGTGATTCTATATTAAAGAGTCAGGCTACAGAGCCTAAAATGTTAACAGAAATTAAACTGAACGCCCAATATGAAGCAAATAGAGAAGAGCCTCTCCCTAAAGGACAGGTTTTTCGTTCTCATTTTTCACTGCAATATTCAGAATTAGTTTCAAAGAAGTTTGATAAGAATGAGGATCAAGTTTTAGATCTTTTTGAAATTATGGATGCTTATGATGTTTTTATAGGAGCACTAGGTCCCGTGTTAGAATCAAAGATGGAACCCCTAAAAACGGAGAAAGAGTTTAGGTTTGGCTTTAGGGTTTTAGATAGAAGTTACTACTTTGAGCCCAATAGTGAGATTTGTACAGGAAGAATGACAGAAGAGATCTGTACACCTGTGTTTGATAATAATGTTGAAAAAAAGGTTTTTAAAGAATCCATATTTAAGTATATCTTTTTTGAATTTGCTCAAAGCGGGGAGCTTCCTAAAGATATTTTTGTAGCTAGTTTATGGAAGTCACACCTAAGGTGGGATGAAAAGATCGAAAAATGTTTAGCTTCCAATGACTTAAGCTTAGATAAATACTGTCGAGAGAAAGCAGACATTGCATCTGTTTATGCGGTGATTTCATTTTTAACAAACCAGTTGGAAGACAACCCAAATCCGGAAGACACAACAGGTAAAATTTTACTAAAGCAGTTTTTTGATGATACTTGCAGTGACTCTGCTGACCCATCTACTTGCATCCAAGTGCCAAGAGAGCCTATTAATCTAGAGGGTTTAAGTCATTTAATGGAAAAGACTAGTTGGTGACTTACGCAAAGAACCAAGGTTCTAAATAGCTATTTTACAAGTTTAAAAGAATTTGCTCAATTTTTTTCTATCCTTTATGACAACATAGATTCATAGAGGAGGTAAAATGAATTACTTATGGCCTTATCATAGTGTTGAACTAAAATTTAAAGGTAAAAAAATGACTTTAAGTTCACCTTGGATCAAGCTTGAGCAAACTATTGGCATTGATGAAAACCATGAATATTGTACCAAGGTAATAGACGTTTTAACAGATAGCCCCAAAAGCATTGAAGATATTCAGTTGGTGCATCAAATATTTGAACCACTTCAGAAGTTTCCATTATTTTTCTCACTTCCAAGCCAAACGAAACTTATGGACTTAGAGCTAAGTGAAGCTAGTACTGATTACACGAGTCAATGTCGTTGGGATGCCCAAGCGGTATTAGAATTTTCAGAGACTGCTAATGGAGGAACAGACCCCGTGTCTGCACTTTCATATTTAAAACTATTTCACCTTGAAGATATGAAAAAAAGTGGTCAGGAATCTAGTGTTCCTAGCGTTTTAGAAATGGCAAAAGAAAAAAATCAGTTAAAACCTGCGCTTGAGCATTTTGTAAGGCAAAACCACTACGTGACGGAAAAATGTGAAGAGGTCTTAAGGCCAGCAGTTTCAATACACTCAGTTGCAGGAAAAGCAGTGGAGCAGTTCATTAAAGAAGAGGCTGGTCATGACAAATTACTTCGAAGATCCATTAAAAGTTTAGATAAGGAGCCAGAAAACTTAGTTGTTTTAGGTCCTTTAGTAAAACTGATGGACCATTTTAAATTTGTTGCAGGTAAAAACCTATTAGCTTTTTGTTTTATAGTAGATATGTTTGAAAGGGAAAACCCAGATGGAGTAAATCCTGTTTCTACTTACTTAGATTCTATCGGAGAGCATAAGGCTTCTGGTCCGATTAAAACCCATTCTGACATCAATGTTGAAGGTGGGCATGAAAATGAATCCTATTCTATTTTAGAAAAGGTTGGGTTGTTGCATAAGTCATATGTAATAGAGGCAGTCTATTTATCTCAGTATGCTTCTGACTTGATGCAAGAGTTTGCAGATGAAAGGCGTATTTACTGTGAGAACTTATCTGCAAACGAGGTCTAGTGCCTTGTATAAGCCCATATGCTACGGTTTGGTATTTAGTTAACGCTAAGTTGCTACTGATTTTTCACAATTTTAGTTATGACGTTATAATTTCATAACTAAGGGGGACATTATGAAAAAGCACACAGCTTTTTTAGCAGCAAGTTTACTTTCAGCAGTGGCATCTCAAGCACAGGTTGAAGCACCTACATTGGCAGAGTCAGTTTCACCAGAAACAGTCACAATTTGTGTACCAAATACATTAACAGAAAGACGTGATGACGGATCTGTTTTTTTTGATCTTGAAAACCTATGTGATGCAAAGCCGATTAACAATCAGTTAATGGGAATGAACGAGTTTGGACCTGATAGTAGGGCGTTGCTACAAAAAGATTTTGTTAGCACGGATGGTTGTTTTGTTGAGGGTTATACATTGCCAAGTAGGCCATCGCCATTAACAACTCATACACCAAGATTGGAGTTTCAAACTGCTCTAACCTTAACTGCTGCTGATGCTTTAAGAATGGAAATTCCAAATTGTAAATTGGATTGGCATTCAGTAAGTATAAGTATTGGTCTTTAATAATAGGATTTAAAAATTATTAAGTAAAGTTAAAAGCCGATCAAAATATTAGATCGGCTTTTTTTGTTTAAATATGGTAACATATGAGTTTATTCAATCCAGCTTGGCACAGCTTTAGACACAATATCATGTCCAAGCCACCAAACTGGTTTTTTTGGAGCCCAGCCTTCATGAAACATAAGGTAGCCACAAGATTTAAAAACCACTTCAGAGAGGTCTTTTGTAATCAGATTTTTTGAATCTTTGTGCCAGCTCATAAGTGTTTGCGAAGCATCCTTCATGGCAGCCATTTGATCAGGGTTATTGTGTTCTGGCCAAGAGTCCCACTTAGAAACACTTTCGACATGATCTGATTGCAAATAATTTTGAGTATAGTCGTTTACTTTATCTATATTATTGTCATCGGTGAGCTTTGCATTACAGTTTTCAAAAATAACTTGAGATTCATTGGGACATTCTTTTTTAAGGGCTCCAATAAGTGGGTACAAACAGACCTCGACACCTAAAAAGACTGAGCTTGAGTTGGTCAGAATCTCTGGACAATTAAAAACTGAAGCTTGAATGCCTAGGTCTAGGGCGTTTTTAGCAACATTCTCAAGTTCAAGTTTAGCCCAACCTTGCAAATAGGGAGCATAAGACTGCCAGACATAAGAGCCATCAACTAGGGCTTCGCAGCCGTGATAGCCAAAAGCTACGTAGGAAGCTGTTTGGCCAGTTTTTGCTAAGTCTTCTCTAAGTTCTTTTGTTTCTTCAATTAGGATCTGGAAGGTTTTAGCTGTTACTGCAAGAAAGGATGCCTCAGCAATTTTACCGAGGTCACTTTCCCAAAACTCTTTGGAAGATAGATAACGATCTCCTGAGCCCTTAAATATCCTATTTAATAGAGGCATAAGGATTTTTGCCCTTGGTATTCCTCCTGCCATTGTGTGAGCAAAGAGAATAGAGCCTTCGGGGTGTAGGTGAGGTTTGAGCTCTGCAAGATAGGCGCGAACTCGGACTCTGAAGTCTTCTTCAGCTTCCTTCATGGCATCTGTTAACTCTGGTGGGAACTCAAGGTCCTTCCAAGCAGAAAGCTTTACGCCTTTAAGATAGTCATTAAGTTTAAAGCCAGATGAGGTTGTCCACATATCAAAGCCAGCTTCTAGGGGAGTATTTAACAGAGGGCTTTGGTTTTTTTCGCTTATTTCTTCTTGGGACAAGCCAACAAGTTCCTGTTCTTTGTTTCGTCTACCTACTGTAGAATAGATAATCCCTACGTTGTTTTTTTTTGCCTCATCTATGAGACCGTTGACATAGCCCTGGTTAAAAACTTCTCCAAAAACAACAAGTTTGTCGTGAGGAGATCTAGAGGCCTTTTGAGGCAGTGATTTCATGGCTTGAATAGACATAATAGGGGCTCCATTTTGTTTTTAATTTCCTATCACAAAGTGAAGATTGAGCTCAATTTGGTCAAGACGCTTGATTTTATTTATCAATAAAAAATTCTGTGAAAATGCCCTAGAGTGCTTTGGTAAAAAGTTCTCATAAATAGGGGGTGCCAAAGTGGATTATTTTTTGTAAATTTTATACGATTTTTTCTAAAAGTGCCTAAAAGCGCCATATAGCTTGCTTTTATGGCCCATCTTTACTTGAATGTTTGTAAAAATTGATGAGAAATTGACACTACTTGGTAGCAAAATAGCTTATAGTAAGTATGTTCAATAGGACTTTGGACACTTGATATTTTAGTCTTTTTATAAAGCTAAAGTAGCTCTTATGGACTCACGGAATAGAGACCTTTTGGGAATTTATAAAAGTGGGTTTATTTATATGGGCATAGGCAGTTTGAAGACATTTAGAAATAATTACTTAAGTCATATTTTAGGAAGAAATTCTTATAGATATCTAAATGTAGTTTGTGCAACTGTTGTTTGTTTTGCTTTTTCATTTAAATCTTTTTCATTTGATGGCTTTGGTACTCTGGAAACTTCTTCTGCTGTTGAGTTATCAGAAAAGGTCAGTGTTTACTGGGGTCTTAACTTAAAAGCTGAATCCTGGGCAAATGATTTGGAAGATGCTTATATATTTTCTTTAAGTCCTTCAGCTTGGATGTCTTATGAGCTCTCAAAGTCTTTTTATCTATTTTCAGATGTAGCTGTTTCTTTAGGTCAGGGTCGGGCACAAAGTCGTTTTGGTGACTTCAGGCCGACAAATCAAATGATTCTTCGTGAAGGTGGAGCCTATTTTGCTTTAAGGCCACTAGGATCTAGAAATAACTGGGATGTAAAGTTTGGTGCTCTATCAGTTAAGAAAATAGTAGATTTTCAAAATATTATGAGTGGCCCAGCATTTATTGGTGGAAGTTTAGCTTATAAGTATAAATCAGATCATACGCAATTATCTGTTTTAGGCTCATGGTCTATTCCATCGTCTTATAGTTTTTCATTTGAACAAACTGAAAAAGAAAAGTTACCAGAATTTTTATTAGGTGAAGCTAAACTAAATTTTGATATTCAACAGGATTTAAAATTTTCAGCAGCAGCTGGATATATGAGTTATACGAATTTACCAAATAAAGTAGCTGAAGCATCACAAAATTATGGAAACCTTGTAGCTAACGGAGCTAATGGTTATAAGTTTGTGTATGACTTTAATGTCGCTTATGGAAAAATCACGGGTGTTTGGAACAACCCAGATCACCTTTTTAATGTAGAAACCTACTTGAAGCGAGCTTGGAATATAGATGCACCAGACTCTAAGAATGAAGCACAAATTGTTGGTGCAAAAACAACTTTAAAGCAAAAAGAATTTAACCTTAGTTTAGAGTATTTTGATTACTTTACAGAGCCTGATATTGCACCTGCTTACTATGGATCTTCATTTTTAGGGCATAATAATAGAGAAGGTTATGGTGTTGGAGCTGAGGTCTATTTTCCAAAATATAATTTTAAAATGAAAGCTCAGTGGACTCGAGGAAGGTTGATAAATCCTTCAAGTCTGAATTCACAACTTGAACAAGATTCTATCTTTTTTGCAATCGAGACTGATTATGACAAAATTTAGTATGACAAAAAAGATAAGCAAAGAATTTAAGACACAAAAATCTGGCTTAAAAGAAGACACAGTATCAAACTTCAATATGGGAACCCTAAGTATGTTAAAAATGAAAAAAATAACTAAATTAAGTTTCTCCATAGTATTAGCAAGTTTATGCTTATCTTTATCAGGTTGTGGAAAATGGAAGAGAACAGCTGATGTAGATGCGGCTTTAAATGATGAGCAAAGTGCGTCAGGACTCAAATACTATCAACAGATGATGGATGGAAGCTGGGTTGAAGTGAATTCAGATGCTGCGACAGGTTCAAATGTTGGAGCAGGTTCAGGTCTTGATGATTCAGTAAATAGTGCAGGTAATGATGTATCAGGTCTGAATAACGGAGGGCCTGACGACGGAGCAGTTGAAGGTGCAATCGGTGGAGATGCAAATGGAAGTACTTTGCGTTCTGGAGTTCAAAGTAGTGGTGTTACAGCGACAGGTCTACCAGATAAACTGAGAGAGGGTCCGTCAGGTAACGGAGGAGTTTCAGATGGTGAAGCTGCTGGAGCCAGTGGATCTAGTAATGGTTTAGTGGACGGTAGTTCAAATTCTTCTAGTATTGATAAATCCAAAACTCCAATGACAGGGGAGATTATAGCTGTACCCTCAACTCCTGAGGCTGCTTTTGGACCAGCAGGTAATTACGCAGTTAAAAGTGTGATGTTTGAAGAGCTTAATACAGGACAGCGTTTTGAGCAGAATTCTGGATATTTGGCGAATGCTTACTACAAATTAAAGATTTGTCTCAACAATCGTAATGCTCTTGCAAGGCAGCTAAATTTTGAAAATAAAAAATTTGATTTAGATTGGGCTTTGTATCAAACAGGTTCAGCTGAAAAATTAGAGCCTCTAAGTCATAGTTTAGCTGCTGATAGTAATGGGTGTTTAATAGCAGAAGATATTGAGATCCCTTTTGATCCTTACATGAACAGGTTTGATGAAGAGACCAATGCTAATGCCCCTTTGGTGATTCGTTTCAAGATAACACCTAAAGGGTCTAGCAGTTACATTGGTCATAAATATGTTCATGTACAGGCTTATCCTTGGATTACTGGTTCAGTAAGTCCCACAAATTACATTGAAAGCTTAGAGGCTATAGAGAGACACACTAAAAAATCTAATATTTTAAAGTCCCTTGCTCAATTTAGTTCATGTGAGCCAAATGAAAGATTATGCAAAAAATGGACACCATCGATTCAGACTCCTCAGATTACAGTTCAAAAATTAGATGAATCTTTAGAACGAGATGCTTTTGATGGTGTGGACTTGGATTTTAATAAGGAAGAGAGCGATGAAATCCCCGAGTATATTAAAGCACCAGAACTGGCTCACAAAGGTTTTCTGAGATTTAAAGCCACTTTAAATTATAATGTTGATATTTTAACAGAAAAAAACCCGGGCTTTTTATCACGATTTGAAATCGCAGATGTTAACTGGAATTTAAAAGCTAAAATTGTTTCACAACAATATGATGGTACAATTGTAGATTTAACTGGTGATGTCGGTGACTTTGTAACAACGAAGTCGACTCACATGAATCAAAGCGGAGTTTTTAGTGCAGAACTTGATTACAGTGTTGCGGGTATTCCCTATACATGCCAGAGGATTTTACTCTACTTAGAGGTAGAGCCCAACTCTGCTTATCTTAAGAAGAACTTTAAATCAGGAAAAAATGTTTACTTTTTAAGTGAATGTCCAGATCTAAATATTACAGGAATGTCAGAGATTGCCACTGCAGATGATCTAGTTAAAGACATCGATGATGCCGTTTTGTTGTCAGATAGTGGAATAGCCAATAAACAGCAGGTTGATTTTTACTTAAGTAAATTAGATTTTAAATTTGATACCATTGACCCAGGTGAGTCT
>CALGNA010000029.1 GCA_937958795.1 uncultured Bdellovibrionales bacterium
TGCACTAAATATGTTTGGTATTTCTACTGGAGTTTTCTGGGCAATCTTAGCAGGAACAGGTGCTGGCTTAGCAATTGGTCATGTGACTGAGTACTACACTGCTCACAAACCAGTGAGAAAGATTGTTGAGGCTTCTAAGACAGGTCCTGCAACTAATATCATTCAAGGTATGGCAGTAGGTTTAGAGTCTTGTGCTGCTCCTCTTATCTTTATATCAATGGCTATTTGGGTTGCATACAACCAAGCCGGTCTTTATGGAATAGCAATGGCTGCAGTCGGAATGCTAGCAACTGTTGGTGTAACAATGAGTGTTGATGCTTACGGACCAGTTGCAGATAATGCTGGTGGGATTTCTGAAATGGCTGGATTAGGTCCAGAAGTTAGAAAGATTACAGATGGCTTAGATGCAATCGGAAATACAACAGCCGCTGTTGGTAAAGGTTTTGCTATTGGTTCAGCTGCTTTGACAGCATTGGCTCTATTTGTAGCTTATGGTCAGAAAGTAGATTCTATCAGAACTTTGAAGGGTTTATCGCCGTTAAGTATTGATATTTTAGATCCAATCGTTGTGATTGGTTTACTAATTGGAGCAGTCATTCCATTGGTTGCAGGTGCCTTAACAATGACTTCAGTTGGTAAGGCTGCCGGTCAAATGGTTGATGAAATCAGAAGACAGTTTAGAGAAATACCGGGTTTATTAGAGGGAACAGGCAAGCCGGATACGGTTCGTTGTGTTGAGATTTCTACAAAAGCTGCTTTAAAAGAAATGATTCTTCCAGGTGCTATTACAGCTATCGCTCCAGTTGTGATTGGTTTGTTATTAGGGCCAGCTGCTTTAGGTGGAACTCTTGCTGGAGCAACTTTAACAGGTGTTGTATTGGCATTGCTAATGTCTAATGCAGGCGGAGCCTGGGATAATGCTAAGAAAGCGATTGAAAAAAGTGATATCGAGGGGTCAGGAAAGGGAACTGATATGCATAAGGCTGCTGTGGTTGGAGATACTGTTGGTGATCCGTTTAAAGATACAACAGGTCCTGCTATGAATATCCTAATCAAACTTATGTCTATTGTTGCTTTATTGATTGCTCCTCTTGTTGCAACAATTGGTGGCTAATCTTTTATAGCCCATTAGATTTAATCTTTATTTAAATTAAGTTTTAAGTAATGAAAAAAAAAAGGACTTCTTAGAGGTCCTTTTTTTTTATGGTGTGCACGTTGTTTATGAGCTTAAGCTTATATAAGATGGGGCCTTAGGTTTTTAGATGCATATGAAAATATTAGGATGATGAGATATGATGAAAATTTTATTAGGAATCTGGGGTATTATCTTTTTTTTCTTTTTATATGGCTGTGGTAACAAAAGCGAAACAGCCTATTTTGAAATTGCTAACTTTGAATTAAATTCGTTAGACTCAAAAAGTGTCGTTCAATGCAAAGAAGGCTTAAGTGCTTTGGTTATTATGAACAGGCGAGAGCATTTATCTCCAACAGTTCAATATGGTGATGGTTGGAATTACAAATTATTTAGATCTGATGAAGCGACACCTTATGAATTAGAACTCCGCTGTCAGGTAGACAAAGATACGCTGCTAACAACTAAGAGAACAGGGTTTATTCCAGGTCTTAATAATAAAGAGGCTGATTTAAAAAGCTTAAGGGTTTTACCACCAAACTCAGTTTATGAGTCATGTAATTTAACGGAGCCGTGTTTGGTGTATGTTGGTGGGTTGACCTCAGACTCTAATTAAATTTTTTGTTTTGAACATTAAGGATCCTATTTTGTAACAGGGTAAAAGTAATAACAAAACTGGAAGACCTGGTCACCTTCTCCAGGTTTAGATTCAAATTTAGTAATAAATTCAGTGTTAAGTCTTCTTAATTCCTTCTTGGCCTCTTTGACTCTGCTTCTATGTATACTAAAAAAATAACTTGATAGCTTAGATTCAGGAGTAAGGTTTTTTTCTATAGAGTTTTGAGTTATTTTAAGAATATTTTTATGATAAATCAGGCTAGCTAAATCCGCATCTTCTATGTCCCAAGAAAAGTTAAAAGATTCGGTTGTTTTTTTCAAAAGTCCATTTTTTCCTTCTTTAACCAGTTTTAAGTTTTTGAGATTTTTAAGATAGATAGAAATTTTACTTGAACTTATTTTTAATTTTAATATATTTTTAATCCAAGCCAGATCAGGCTTAAATCCTTTTAAATTAAAGCATTCAAAAATTAATATATTTTCTGGAGAAGATAAATATTCAAATGAAGATAGGTCCTTGCCAATAGTTTTTTGTCCACTTTTTTGAATATGAATTAAATTTAAGTACAGTTCTTCCTCTTCGGGAGAGCTAGAGTTAGAACAGTCGATAAGAGTAAAAAAATATTTTAATTCAATTTCATTAAGCTCCAAGTACTTACCAATTTTCATTGCTTGAAGTTTTGTAAAAGACCTCTTTTTATTTAATAAAAGCGACAGGGTCGTATTGCTCCCAAAATCAAGTTTTTTAGACCAGCTTCTCAATGAGAATTTGCTATTAGCATTTTTTTTCTGAGTCCATATGGCATTTAAGTATTCATATGGACATTCAAAATTATAAATATTCATTTATTTTACTCCAAAAACGATTCTTATGAGAATCATTTTAACACCTTGTAAATGTGACATAGCTTTTGAAAAGAGTAATGTCTAAGTAATATTTTTTATCGAGGAGGTAAAATGATAAATTTATTAGTCGTATTTTTTTTAGTAAGTATTTCAGCTGCGCAAGCAGATACAACAGGGTTTGTTTCGTCAGAAATAAATAGTATAGAGTTATATGAAGCACTTTCAATTGTTCCTATTGTTACTGAAGTTGAAGAAGATGAAGCTGGTATATCAATTGGATTTTTTTCTAAAACAATTACAAATTCAAAAAAAATATCTGGTATTACATGCAATAAGTCTGAGTTTTTAAATAGTCAGAATGAATTACGATACTTAAAGCATGAGTGTAGTTTTAGTATGTTGAATAAAACAGTTCTAAAAAACAATGCAGATACTTGTTCTGAAACCTTAAGTGTAGGAAAAAATTTAGTGATAACTCCAATAGATACAGATAGTTTTAAGCTGTTTTATGATGCTTTGGAAGTAAGTGAAATAGAACTAAATCAACTTGAAGAAGTTTCTGCATTATCAATTGATACAAATGGTGTAGCAAGCTCTGTAGACAGCTGTGGATCAACAAGGGCGAGTCGTTTAATTGAAAGCTTCTATAAAGAAATTGGATCTATAAAATTTCAAAAATATGTTTATAATGGCCAAGTAACAAAATTTGATATTATTGTGCAATAATTTTTTAAAAGAGCCATAGTAATTTATTTACTATGGCTAATCTGTTGTGAGGACTGATTATGATCAGTTGAACTCTGTGGATGATTCAGAAGCTTGCTTGGTATAAGGAGTCGACGGTACTATTATGGTGTTAGACCCTGAACAATAATAATATACATAATCAGTAGATCTAGAACATGACCTTGATTTCAAATTATAATTTAATGATTCAAATGAAAAATTAATTGAGTCTGCAGATGTATTTTGTCTGAATGCATATGGAGACGCTGTAACAACTAAAATTTTGCTTGTATTAGGCATATTAGTACAATAATTAGAAAGAGAATTTGAAATGGTAGCAGAGGATCTTTGATTGTAAAAGTTGTAAAAACCATAATGTGAGCTCTTTAGACTAGGTGTAGTGTAGATCTTATTATTTACCGTATAGTTTATTCCTGGTTGATCTCCGCATATCAAATTAAAAGAGTTAATATTGTTAAGTGTATTTAAATAAATTTTTGAGTCTACTAATAAATTTTTGAAAGTACTTAAGCAATCATTGTGGCAATTAGAGTTTTCAATGTTATCTTTTATGGTTTCAAATTTTGAAAGTATTAAGGCTAAAGATTCGTGCCCATAAAATTGCTGCTCAAATTTATCAATTAATTCACTTAGTGTATTTATTTTATTTACAGTTGCTGCGTAGTTTATATAGTTATTCTCAGTATAGGAATAAAGAGGTATATTTTTTATTTCTAAGTATGTTATCCATGCGGCATGATATGATTTTTTATATTGAGCTAATTTAAGTTGAGCCTTTAGTGTGTTGTCTCGGGGGTATTTGATTAAGGCTTCATTAATTAAATCTATTATTGAATTAAACTCAGTAGAAATATATTCAGGGGAATAAACGATATTTCCTTTCTCTTTCAGTATTTCATAGTTTATTTTGCTTAGCGCGCTTGAGTAAGAGAATAGCAGGTTTAAAATAAAACAAATTACAACATATTTCATGTTTTGATGTCTATCATAAAGTTTTTTATAAATAAAGCCTTCTTAAAGAACTGTATTTAACTACAAATTAAATTCAAAATTATATTTGATCTAAATAATGTGAAATACTGTTTTTAATGTCTGAATCTCTTATCCCTAATTCTAACTGTGCCAATAAATATCCTTTTGGCTGACCTGCATCAAAGCGTGGAGCACGTGCAGGCACACTAAAGACTTTATATTCACCCTTGCTTTGATCCGCAATAGCATCAGTGAGTTGAAGTTCTAGATTTTTATCTCCACTGTCTTGTTTAGATAACAAAGCTTTAAGTTTTTCTAAAGAGTCAAATATTTGGCGTTTAAAAAGATAGCGTCCCGGAAGAGCCCAAGTGCTTTTAGTTTCGTTGTTTTTAGGTTTTTCAAAAATATTAGTCACTTTATTTTCTGAATCAACTTCAGCGATTCCGTAATGTTGCTGATCTTCTTTAGGTACATTTAAAAGCGAAATATGGTGATGGTTAGGTTTTTTTAAAAACGCTTCTTTTAATTCTTCACTAGGTGAGAGTTGATTTGTATTCGGTAAGAAAACTTCATCCGGTAGAAGAACATAAAAAGGATGGTTACCAATAAAGTCTTTACAACAAAGTATAGCATCACCAAGACCTGCTCGTTTTTCCTGAACAATAAAAGTCACTTTTGGTAGTTTAAAAATACTAGAGTAGTTTTCTAAGAGCTGTGTTTTGTTGCCTTCTACTAGGCTCTGTTTAAGCTCTTGATTCTCTGCAAAATATTCGTACAAAGGTTTTTTATCGGGATGTACAACAAGAGCAACTTCTGTCACTCCTGCTTTTTGTAGCTCTTCAAGTGCAAAGTGAAGAATGGGTTTGTGATTGAGTGGGAAAAGCTCTTTTGGAACAGATTTAGTAGCAGGTAAAAAACGTGTTCCCCAGCCTGCGGCAGGAATTATGGCTTTAGTAGGGGGTTGGACGTTTGTGTTCATAGAGTTTTGTCCTCGCCTGTAGCTGGTTCTTTTGAACTGCTTTTTAATATATTGTTAGAATTAAGTTGCTATTTTTTAGGAAGTACAAGCCGCGGGAAAAGTGGAGTGAGTTCACCAAGTTTACTTCCTGCTTGAACTTGTTCTAACTGTTCTGGTTTAAAGTCTTTATAAAATTTTTCATAGTCAGAGAATCCAATGGCTTTTAGTATGTCATGACATTTTTGAGGCATAGCTGGAGTTAACCAGTATCCAGCGTGTAAAATGCAATTGAGACAAAAATTAAGACTATGACCTGCTTTGATTGGATCTGTTTTAGCAAGAGTCCAAGGGGCTATCTCTTCGAGGTATTGGTTTACTAAGTTTAAAGCAGCAAACAGTTTGTCATAAAAACCAGAGAGGTTCATCTCTTTAAGGGCAGTAGGAGCTTCTTTTGACAGTGATACTAGGTTTTGTGTAATTTGACCTTCTTTGTCCGAAAGTGGAGTATCAATTTGCGTTGGTACATTTTGATCAAAGTATTTACAGCAAAGTTTATGAACTCGGCTTAAAAGGTTGCCAAGGTTGTTAGAGAGATCAGCATTGAGTGTGGTTTTTAAGAGTTCTTCTGAAAAAGGGGCATCATTACCAAGTTTAATGGCCTTAATTAAATAATAGCGAAAGGGATCAAGCCCTACCTCATCAAGTAAATCAAGAGGATTTACTTGATCTCCTGAAGATTTACTCATTTTATCTAAGTCTTTATTGAGTATCCAACCGTGTGCAAATATTTGGTCAGGGAGTTTGATATCTAAAGCCATGAGGAGTGTGGTCCAATAGATGGCATGAGTCGTGAGGATATCTTTTCCTATAATGTGTTGAACAAAACTATTGTTCCAGTTTTTATCAAAAGCTTCAGAATCAGAAAAAAGACCCGCTGCAACGGCGTAATTTAAAAGAGCATCAATCCAAACATAGGCAACGTGTTCAGTATCAAAAGGGATTTCAATCCCCCAGGTCAGTCTTTTTTTAGGCCGACTGATGCTTAAGTCTTTGAGTGGTTTTTTTAAAAAACCTAGGACTTCATTTTTTTTAGAAACAGGTTGTATAAAGAGCGGATTTTTTTCTATGTGATCAATAAGTTTTTCTTGAAACAGAGACATTTTAAAAAAGTAATTCGTTTCTGAAACCCATGTGACTGGTTTGTTTGTTGGGCTTTTGCCCTCAACTAATTCGGATTCTTCGTAAAAGACTTCATCACTAATGCAGTACCAACCGCTGTAGTCTCTTTTTTCTATAAACTTTGTATCCCATAGTTTTTGATAAGCCTGCTGAACGGCATTTTTATGTGCAGGATCTGTTGTTCGGTAGAAGCTATCATATTGAATGTCTAATTTTTTCCAAACATCGATAAAAGTT
>CALGNA010000030.1 GCA_937958795.1 uncultured Bdellovibrionales bacterium
AAATCACCAAAATCAATTGAATCCTGTGCCTGACCCATATCAAAGAACACAACACCCTTAATTTGGGCTTCTTTAATCAAAAACCACTCAAATTCCATATTATAATAAAGCTGCTGCTGGCCTCCAAAAGGCCTTAATGCATATGAGTTTGGATACGGGTGACCTGCTGTATTTGCATCAGCTAGAGCTTGATTTGAGAATTTTCTTTGGGCAACTGTAAAGTAGTCATAACCTCTAACTGTATTGGGTCCACCTAAGCGATATAACTGGTTAAATGGAGGAGTCTCACCAAAACCATTCACATAACCGTAAACAAGATTGTTTCTCCAAACTAAAGAACCAAATAATGGGTAGTAGTATCTCAAATTAAGAGAGGTTTTATGGTATGAAATATCTCCACCAAGGCCTGCTATCTCTGAAGAGCCTCTAACATAAAGTCCCTTGGTTGGGTAAAGAGAGTTATCTCTTTTATCATATTGTAAAGTTCCAGTTAATGAACTGGTTAAACCTTCTGCTTTGTCTTCTTCACTAACAGGATACAAATCTCTATCTGGAGTCGTGCCTAAATCTAATTCTGTATAATCTATTTTATATCGCCCAGAAACAGTCCAAAAATCATCCAGTTGTTTTCCAACCCTTATTCCTCCACCTGTTAAAATCTCAGAAAAATTGATATAACCTCTTTGATTTCTATAGGCATCAAAACCAACAGACCATTGTGAATCTCTAAAATGAGGCTCTGTAAAATTTAAATTAAATAACTTTTCTCTCTTACTCCAGTTTACTGAGGCACCTAATCTTTGTCCCATACCTCTAAAATTGGCTTGTTGGACGGACCCTTGAAGTGCAAAACCAGAAAACTCACCATAACCTGCTCCGATCTGAAGCTGGCCAGTGCTTTTCTCCTGAACAACAACATCAACATCCATAACATTTTCTTCTGTCATTGATGGCTTTGTCTGAAAGTCTACAGACTCAAAATACCCAAGTCTTTGAATATTTGCGATCGATTCTTTCTTGTTGGTTTCGTTGTAAAGCTTGCCTTCTTTAAGCTTAATCTCTCTTCTCAAAACCTTATCTCTGGTATGAGAATTCCCCTTAACTTCAATACGACCTATTTTAACCTTTTCACCTTTTTCAACATCTATTAAAAAGGTGACTTGTTTTGTCTCATCATTAAAAGCTGTTCTGATATTTGGGTTTGCAAAAGCATAACCTTCATCTCCGTAAACAGCCCTAATCCGATCAATATCTTGCATTAAAACCAGTCGAGAAAAATAGTCCTGATTTAAAACTTCCATTTTTTCTTTAAGTTCATAGTCAGGCTTAATAAGATCGCCACCGAACTCAACATCTTGAACTTTATACTTTGAACCCTCAGAAATAGCATAAGCAATAACCAATGACCTGTTGTCTGGGCTTAAGGACACACGTGGTTCCTCAATTTCAACCTTAGCAAAGCCTTCATTTTGATATTTAAACATCAAAAACTCTTTATCTCTCAAAAGCATTTCTTTTTGATACTTACCATTTGAAAATAAACCCTGCTCTTGAACAGCAAGACCTTGCCTTAAGAACTCTTCACTTAAGTCATTATTACCTAAAAATTCTATTTTTCTAACACGAACTTTTTTTCTCTCTTCGACCTTCCATAAAAGCTTCACTTTTGATGGACTTAATTCTTTTATTTCTGTTTCTATTGAAGATCTAAAAAAACCCTTTTCCCTATAAGCAGCAAGCAAAGCCTCTTTACCGTTTGCAATTTCACCAGGTGCTAAGCGAGTAAATTGCCGAACTCCTGTTTTTTCAATAGCATCTTCTTCTGAAAAAACACCCAAGCCTTTAAACTGGATTTCAATAATTTGAGGCTTTTCAGTTAAACGTATAATGTAATGACCTGACCTACGAACAACTTCTATGTCTTCAAACAAACCTAGAGAATCAATCTCTGTTACCGCTGCTCTCAACTCTTCTGGTCTTGTTTTAAAGTTTGGATATTTTTTAAAAATCTTCTCTACCGAAGGCGCATCTAAACGATCTGATCCTTCAACTTGAAAACCAGCAAAAGCAGCAGGGGCGATGCTCATCATAAGACAATTCAGGAATAGGAAACCAATCAAAAAATGTTGCAAAATAAGGCATCCTCATCGTTAAAATGCCTCACCAAACTATCTCGAGTTTGTGGCCCTTGTCAAAAAACTCATAGCTCAGATTTGAGGATTTAATTATAAGTAAAAAAGCATTCGGGGCTACTCCAACTGTTCTTAAGAAAAGTCCCATTTAACCTATAACCAAGCCCCATCTTTCATTTCTTGCTTTCGGGGGAAAACCTTTGCCCATTCGTGGTCATGAGTAACACACACAATGGCTGTTTTTTTCTTTTCAGCTGCATAAACGAGTAAATCTCTAACTTTATAGCTGTTTGCGTCATCGAGGTTTCCAGTCGGCTCATCTGCCAAAATAAGCTTAGGACTCATTACAATCGCTCTGGCAAGTGCTGCCCTCTGCTGCTCCCCTCCACTCACCTGATTTGGGTAATGCTTAGCTCTATGATCGATACCAAAATCTCTGAGTGCATCCATTGCTCTCTCCTTAGCTTCAGACTTAGAGTTTCCAGCAATTTGAACAGGAAGCATCACATTAGAGACTAAATCGAGCTCAGAAATTAAATGATGAAACTGAAAAACAAAGCCTAACTCTTGCCCTCTAAACTTTGCCAACTCGCTTTCATTTAATGACAGAAGGTTTTTATCTTCAAAGAATAACTCTCCCCCAGAAGGGGACTCTAACGTTCCTAGTATATGAAGAAAGGTACTCTTTCCCACACCGGAACCACCAACTATAGCAAGCATTTCACCAGCATTGAGGTTCAAATCTAAACCATGCAAAATTCTTAATGAACTCTCACCATTTTTAAAACTCTTTTTAATATTTGTCGCTCTTAAAACAGGATTCATGCATCAAACCTCAAGCCTTCTAAAATAACTCTCTTCGAAGCCACTCTAGATGGTCTCCAACTGGAAATAAAACAAAATATAAATGTCATACTAAAAACTAACAAGACATCAAACCAAGACATATTTAACTGCATTTGAGTTAATTTATAGGCTTCAGGAGGAATTAAAACCCCTGAACTCAATAAAATATTCATGATAAAAATAAAAAGTAAACTTAAAATAAAACCTAGTAAAGCCCCACAAACTCCCATAATAAGACCATATTGGATAAAAAACCACTGTATCTGTTTTGGCGTAGTACCTATTACTTTTAAAATTGCAATAAATCGAGACCTTTGAAAAACTCGCATAAATAAATGACTAGCGACACAAAAAGAAGCCACTAATAAAATCAACAACAACACCAAAAATAAAGTTCGTTTTTCGTGATCTACTGCTTGAAAAAGTGTCCGATTTACGTCTTTCCAAGTTGTTACTTGAAACGAGGGGCCAAGCTGCATACCTATTAACATTGCTCTAGACAAGACCTCATTAGGCTTATGCGTCCAGTAGCGTATATCTGTAGCCTGAGTTTTATCAAAACCCATCATATTTTTGACATAATTTGTTTCTGTTAAAAGCATCCTTTTATTTAAGTCAAATTGACCAAAATCTATAATATCTAAAACACTTGCCTCAAAACTAGTAGGAGCGAAATCCTTTAACCCAGAATTTGGATCTCCAGCTATT
>CALGNA010000031.1 GCA_937958795.1 uncultured Bdellovibrionales bacterium
ACCAGCCTCAACATACTTTGCTAGCAATGGACATGGTCGATACTTAGAATCACCCATGCCATCATATAAAACATTCATAATCGCCAGACATGTATCCAAGCCAATAAAGTCTGCCAAAGTTAATGGGCCCATAGGTTGATTGGTCCCAAGCTTCATTGCTGCGTCGGCATCTTCTACAGTACAAATGCCTTCCATAACTGTATAAGCAGCTTCATTAATCATAGGCATTAAAATTCTGTTTACGATAAAACCTGGCCTATCCTCTGAAACAACAAAGGTCTTACCTAAGTCTTCTGCAAATAACTTAACCCTTGCAAAGTTTTGGTCAGAGGTTTGCAAACCTTTAATCCCTTCAACAAGAACCATAATGGGCACAGGATTCATAAAGTGCATGCCAGCAAAATTTTCAGGTTTCTTATAAACGCTGGCCATTTTTGTAATCGAAATCGAGGACGTGTTTGAACATAAAATTGCACTCTCGTCTAAGACTTCATTTAAGTTTCTTATAATCTGTAATTTTAATTCTAAATTTTCAGTAGCCGCTTCAATCACAATATCACATGACTTTAAGGACTCTAGACTTGTCGACCACTCAATGAGTTTAAGTGTTTTCTCTTTTTGATCTTGAGTTATTTTTTCTTTTTTTAAAAGACGACCTAAACTCTTCTCAACAGTAGCCAGACCTTTCTTAAGAGACTCGTCAGAAACATCCATAACCTGTACTGGCAAGCCTGTTGAAGCAGCTACTTGCGCAATTCCATTGCCCATTTGCCCAGCACCAATAATACCTACTTTTTTGAAGCTCATCTAGACCCATCCTTTATAAATTCTGTTGATTCTTGAATCGACATCATCAAAAAAATAGGCCTAAAAATCAAGGCGCAGGCAGCTTACGAGCCTTGTATTGAAATTGAAGCAAGGTCTTTTTTCATCTTGTCATAATAGCTGTTTCTAAGCTCTCTTGGATTGGCCTCTTCATAAAGAAATGGATCTGAAACCTTAACCTGAACGTGGCTCTTTTGGTTCCAATTTAGGTTTAAACCTCCAGATTTTGGCCACAGCTCTTCTTGGCCACTTGCTACAAATGTTACAACGGAAGCTTTAGTTTTGTTCAGAAAATAAAAAGGGCCTGATTTAAACTTTAACGGACACAATGGATCCTTCCCCCTAGTCCCTTCCGGAGATATACAAAACCAATGCCCCTTTTCTAATCTTTTTTGAATAGATTCATAAGTTTGAATCGATTTACGAAGGTCTTTTCTAGGAATTGAAACCTGTCCCGTAAAACTCATTGCCCATCCTAAGAACGGAACTTTAAAAATTTCAGGTTTAGATAAAAAGAAAAGCGGAACATCCATTACTTTAAAAATGATGGGAATATCCAAATAACTAAGGTGGTTAAATAATATAATTCCACCTTTTTGTTTGTCTTGAATAATTGGCACCAAACTTGTGTCTATCTTTACACCTAACAACCACAGTATAATAGATGACCATGCTTTTCCAACATGGAAGATGGCTCTTTTTTTACCAAAGAATATACAAACAAAAAATGCGAACAGACTACAAAGCACTGTCCAAAAACAAGCTATAATATAAATGATAATTCTCATTAGATTCTTGGCACACCTGTAGATCCAAAAAGCCTTTTGCGAACAGACTCAATTTGCCTTTGTTTATAAGCCTGATGAGAAGCCTCTCCTGTTAAATTAGCTCTTTGAGTTTCTTCATCAATCACCTGAATTTCAAAAGGATAGAAAAACCGCAAAGGCTTTCTATTTGGGCCCATATCGACTTTCAAAAACTGTCTGTTTATAAACTTTAAAAAACGATGCTCATCATGTGAATAGGTGTTGGCTTTTTCAGTAGGTAAAAAATTCCCCTGATCCATCCAGATTCTGATTTTTTCCTCTAAATCATCGTAAAAACGCATTCCTTTTTCATGAGAACTTGTTTCTTCCCACGCATTTTTAAGAACTCCCACAGGACAAATACTGTTTTTAGATTCACTTGATACAATATGAGCATAGCTAATGACATTGTGTGATATTAAATACTGAATCACCCTTAAGACATCTACCAAGCGCTTTGTCACAAACCGGATCCCAACTCTATCTAGCAAAGTTAGGGCGACAGCATCACGCTTTGCTAATAATTTTAAAATAGCAGAATCAACATCTTTAAAGGGTTTTATCTCAAAGCCTGCCAGTTGAACTGAAGCTGGGTCACTTGGGTCACCCAAATACAATTCATCTGTTTGTGGAACTTGAACTAGATGAGACTGTATGGGCCGCAAAATTTGATACTGAATATCGTCAGTAAAAAATGTAAAGAGATCGTTATCCAAATGGACCAGCATATGAAGTGCTTTAATAAAAGCACAGGACCAAACTTTTAGATCATGATTTTCAGAATTAGGGTCGCTTGCCCAAATGAGTATTTGTCCAATATTTTTAAGCTCCCCTCTTTCTGAAATGATTGTGGGAACATCCTCGCCTTCTTGTAATAATTTATTTTTAAAAAACTGTACCACTTTAAAGTGATAAGACCACAAAGCCTCCAAGTCTTCAGGGTCTTGCATATTAAAGCCGTACCCGAGTAAAAACTCTTCTGCCTCTTCAATTTTACTCACATGGATTCTAGAGATGTCCAACGCAGAATGGCCCCTAAGGGCCGTTTCAAGAATATCAAAGTCAAAACTCGATTCATGGAGCATGTACTCATTGAATCAGACTTTATGACTTTGATCAGTATATATAAAGGATACCGCAGTCTGTTAGGACCTTTAGTAATCCAATAAAGCTTTTAGATCTCAATTTGGTTTGTATCAAGCTGACCACTTACAATTTCTTCAGGTGTTTGACTAACTAAGTCTATAGATTTCTTGTTAAATATTCTCAACCCGAATACTGCCCTTTCTGTTCCTAACGGCTCCATCTGAATTTGTGAGGTTGGCTGGTTGTTCACTGCAATTGACGATGAAATATTAATTCTTATTAAATCCCAAAACCCAGACCAACTAACCTGATTGTTATTAGAATTACTATATTGAATTGGAACAAAACCTTTTATCAAAGATATTAAAAAACATTTATTTTCAATTGTATACGATCCATTTGTATTAATGACCTTTGCTTCTCCACATCCTGGTGTATTAAAGTTTTTATGATCTATGGTTTTAACAAAAAACTCTCTTGTCTTCTCATCAAAAGTTAAAATATCTAAACTCCAAACTCCATTATCAGGCGCTCTAAATAACATACCCGGGTAGTCTCTGTTTCCAAAGTTTACTGAATGTTGACGTATTGGTAGATTTTGACCTGTACTTGCGAGAAGTGTATTTACTCCATGGTCCTCAGCCCAAGTCCAATAATTCTTATTTGTATAAACCACACCACAGACTCTGTTTTCATGACAAATTTTGTCATCTTTTGGTGCTAACTCTGTTACTTGCTGACCATTCTCGCCACATCCGCTTAAGAAAAGTCCTAAAATTGTTAGTAAAATGAACTGTTTCATACTTTACTCCTTTAATATGCTTAGATGTAAAGCAAATATGGTGCCAAATCAGACACCTAAGCCCATAGCCTCCCTACCTAAGGTCTAAATGAGGACTGTCTTACTTGGTTTTTTAACCTAAGGCCTCTAGCATTTAGTCTAGCGGAGGTAGACAGCTATGAAGTTTATTGGTTTTTTGTTGAGTTTGCAGTTTCTTTTCTTATGCGTGGGTCTCAATGTAAGCCATGCATTTAAATTAAGCCCTATTGAAATCTTCTTTACCCCAGACGGAAATGGAACAACACAAACTATTTGGGTTGAGAATGACACCAAAAAAGCCAGTCCACTTGAAATCAAAGCCTACACAAGAACAATAGATGAGTTTGGCAAAGAAACCAGAGTTGAAACTCAAGACTTTGCTATCTTTCCAGAACAACTCACGCTTAGCCCTGGACAAAGAAGAAGCATTCGCCTTACCTGGAAAGGAGCACTTGATTCTGGTCAAGGTAAGCACACTGGAAAAATCTTTAAAAGAAAAAAACAAAAAACGATGCAGTTTGAAAAATCCTATAGGCTTCATGTTAAACAAATCCCAGTAGATGTAACTCCAGAACCACTCAAAAACCCCAATGAGCGCAAGGTCTCTCTTAACTTTTTGTATGAGTACATTGCCTCTATATATGTCACGCCTTCAAAAGCTCAAGCAAACCTTGATGTTGAAGTGCTAAAAAAACTTCCCAATTCTAAAGTAGAGGTTATGGTTTATAACAGGGGGAACAAACACAGCCTTCTCCAACACTATAAACCCATTGTTCATCTACCAAACTCTAAAGAACCTATTGCCATCCATGACATCGGAAAAGAGCTCAAAAAAGTAAACTTACTCGCTAATTCAAAAAGAAAAATCACCCTCAACCTCCCAGCTGGTATGGAAAAGACGCAACTTCATATTAAGATGGTTGAAAAAAACAGAGCGGACTCACTTTAATTGCTATCATTCCAAGGATGGAAGATGAAATACCTACTCAGCCCTATACTTTGCCTTATTTTTCATTATTCTTTAGGCGACGCTCAATCTATTATATCTCCTAATGTAAAGTCTCACTTTATTTTAGATAGTCAAAAATCTCAGACTCTAGCATGGGTCTTATACAGCAAAGAAAAGTCCCTGTTAGTTGTTGAGGCCCTACCTCTTACTTCATTTTTACAAGACAAGATTACAGAAGAAGCACTAAGGCAGATTTCACTAACACAAGTTGAAGGCTATATCTCAGATAAACAACTTAAAGAGTCTGGAATCACTTTGTTTTTTGACGAAGCCACATTAGACATAAGAGTCATACCTGACGAAAATCTACGTACCACAAAAAGACTTCACATTAGAGGTAAACGCACTGATCACTCAAAAGACCTCTTAAAACCATCTTCTTTTAGCAGTTACTTTAACGCTCAAGCTAATCATAGTTTTTTTCAAACCCCAGTAAACAATGGGTTACTCGCTCCCCTCTCTTTATCTACACAAGAAACAAACTCTAGTTATGAATGGGTCAACAACATCAAAGGCCTGGTTCTTGAAAATGAAATCCGTCAATCCTCAGCATCTCCTCTTGATTGGGAAAGAACAAGAAGTCGAATTGTCTACGACTTACCTAAAAGCATGCTTAGATTTGCAGTAGGAGACATCAATCACCCAACAACAGGATACCAAAGACTCATCAGTGGAGCTGGTTTATCTGTAACGAAGCTTTTTGAAATCAACCCTTTATTTTTTCAAAGTGCAGCAAGAAAAACTTCAATCTCGATAACAAAACCCTCAACTATGGAAGTCTATCTAAACGACCGCATGGTCTTAAGAAAAGCTGTCTCAGTTGGACCCTTAGAATTAACAGATTTTCCTTTTTACTCAGGTGAAAACAATATCCACATCAAGCTTATTGATGAATATGGTCGAGTTATTGAACGAGATTTTAATGCCATCTATGACCCAAGAATTTTAACTCCTGGTTTATCTGAATTTAGTTTTAACCTAGAGGCTCCCAACTCCACATCCACTATAAGCTCATGGGGCGAGTATGAAACAGACAATCCAAGTTTTACCTCTTTTTACAGACTAGGAATTACAGATACCTTCATGGCAGGTTTTAATGCTCAATTTGATAAAAACCAAAGCCTTTGGGGAAGCGATGCCACCCTTGCCCACAAGCTTGGTGTTTCCAATTTTGATTTAGCTTTTTCTAATAATTCAAACTTAAAGAAGTCAGGCCTTGGAATAAAAGCAGAAACGAACAGCTTGCTCATGAAAATGGGTGAGAGCACATCATATAGACTTAATTCTACGGTTGAATACAGGAGTTCAAACTTTCTTACGACTTCTACAAACCTTATTTCAAGATCTTACCAATGGCTATTTGATGGCTCTGTTGGACAAAACTTCAAAAGAGATATACAGGGCAGCTTTGGTGTTTCTCATTATATAGATTGGAACAATGCAGATGAAACTTATTTTTATTCACAATTTGGATGGTCTTTTTTAAACAACTGGAATTTTACATCTTCTTATAGGTTTAATATTGATAACACTGCTGACAAAAGTTTTTACCTTTCACTCAATTGGTTTTCGCCTGTTAAAAACACTCATATCTCAACAAACTACCACCCTATTGAGGGTAATCTTAACACCACAGCTTCTATTACTCCCATCGAAGGCCGCAACGAACTCCGCCTCAGAACTGGCTACAACAGTAATAGCTTTTCTCATGGCCTAAATACTGTTGGAGAATTTGAAAACCAAAGACTTCGCCTCACAGCCTCACATACAGAGCAAAGAAACAAAATTTCTGGCCACAGTGCTCGATATGGATCCACTACTGTTGGAGCTGCAACATCACTGGCCTTTGCTGGTGGTCATTTTGCACTTAGCAAACCCATACAAGACAGTTTTGCTTTAATCAGAGCCAAAAACCGACCCTCAGGACATGAACTTGGAATTAATAAATATGCACGTGAGTCAAAAGTTGCTGCTAACTTTTGGGGACCTGGTGTCATGTCTCGCATGACCTCTTATTATAATGATCGTGTTAATATAAATACAGAAGATTTACCTTTAGGTCTTCAGCTTGATCAAGAGACCTTTATTCTAAATCCTTCTTACAAAAGTGGCTCACTTGTTGAAGTCGAAGTCACAGGGCACTCCGCGCTCAAAGGAGTATTAAAAAATAGGGCAGGTGAATTCATTCAGTACGCAACGGGCACCCTCTATATGAATCAAATCAAAATGAGTCGGTTTTTTACAAATGATTCTGGACAATTTTTTATCGAAAATTTAGAGCCAGGAACATACACCCTTGTTTTAGATAAATTCAACTATCAAAGCCCAACGATTGAAATCAAAAATTCACATTTTGGAGTCAAAGACGTTGGCGTTGTTGAGCTTAGAACACACGGGCAAGTTCCTAATAAAACTCACAATCAAACTTCTGATCAAGGAGACTCTTGATGTTAAAAGTCTTACTGTTTCAAATATTAAAACCAAAAATGATAACACTAAATATAATTGCAGTGAGTCTCATCATTGCTTCAAATTCATTTGGTGCCTGCGAACGTGGCGAGCTTTTTTTCAACTCCTTTACTCCCTATGTTATCGACTTTAACTCAAGTGCAAATCAAACTGTTAGTGTTCAAGTGACACACTCAACAGCCATACCTGGCCCCCATGATTGCCTCTACTTTGTATCTGCAAAGTATGGTGCTGCCAGTTCATGGACGACAAGAAGATTAGAAGGATCCCCTGGCGACACTATTCCTTTTAATATCTTTAAAACAAACCCCGCAAGTTCGGATCAAATCATTCGTGATCAACCAGATGTTACGAGCACAAATCAGATTTTATATTGGCCTATCTTTGCTGTAGGACCAGGATCGACACAAACAAAAACCTTTTTTACTGAACTCGGAACTATTCCGGCTAGCACTGATCCTGGTGTCTACACTGAAGCCATTACCTTTAAACTTGTAGCACGACCTCAAGACCCTCCATGGGGTGATTTTTGGACATGGACCACTGTTGATGAGCGAGCCATTACTTTTAGATATGTGGTACAAGCTGAACTTAACATTGCCCTAGTAGAATCTGGAAATCCTTTAGATACATTAGATACAAGTGAACTCATGAGTTTTGGAAAACTGCAATCTGGGCAGTCTGAAGCAGCTGATATTATGATTGATACAAATATGGGCTACAGACTTTTTCTGTCCTCTATGAACAATGGCAACCTTAAGCATTTAGATCTAGCTCAATTTGTTAATTACTCACTTACAGTAGATGGAACACCTATTACTTTAGCAGGCTCAAGCGGTACACCTGTCCTTATTTCTTCTAATCCATCATTTAGCCCACCAACAGGCTATAGACTTCCAACAGTTGCGACAATTGGAACACTCACAGGGACAGAAGCTGCTGGGACTTATAGAGATACTTTGATTATGACGATTGAGGCATTTTAAAAAACTTCAGCAATCTTATCTTCTCTAAAACAAAAAAAGCCTCCATACGGAGGCTTTTTTATGACACGAAAAATAGAGTTATTCTTCGTGTTCTGTTTTATGTTAAAATAGATATTACAATGCAACCATAGTGAATACTAAAGTATCCGTATAGTTACCAGCAGGCATGCTTGTTCCACCAGGAGCAACAGTAGCGTTAACTGTAGCAGTGTTTGGCGTTGCAAACGTTGCAGGCTTTGGCGTTGTACCAATTACAGTTGGAACTGCAGTAACAGCTTGGTCACCACTTCCATCGTAATCAATTTCATAAGATGCTGCATTTGTACCAACAACTGCACC
>CALGNA010000032.1 GCA_937958795.1 uncultured Bdellovibrionales bacterium
GAAGCTAAGAAGGAACAAAAAGAACTCACGACAAGTATTTCTCAAATTCCGCAAGTACTCGACAAAGAATTTGAATCCTGGAAAAGCAAACTCAATCTTATCCCCTTTAACATAGAAACTCTTGCCGATAGTTTGTTTGGTGAAGATATTATAGCTGCAATTCAGCCACTCATGCCCCTTATGCAGCTCTCCAAGTCTCGAACATTAAAAAATGAAACCGAAAGCACTACTGATTCTACAAAACAAAAAAAAGAAGTTTCCTTTATTCATCAGCAAGTCATCAATGTTTTTAGTAAAATTTTTCCGGTCCGTGCGACATGGCCAGATCTATGGATTAAACAGGTTAAGTTCGAAGTTGCCTCTAATTCTGCACTCTTAAATCAATTGCAAGGAGCTATCTTAATTGAAAATATCAGCTCAGATATAAATTTCTTAAAAGAGAAACCGCTTATCGATTTAAACTTAAAAGGCCTTGGGCAAAACATTCCAGATATTCTCTTAAAAGGTTTATTAAAATCTGAAAAAGATTTTAGAGTTGAGCTCAAAACAAGTGACTTTCCTTTTCTCAAAAAAAGCCTCATTCAATCAGAAGACATTAGTCTTAAGCTATTATCTAGTTTAATGAATATTGATGCTACAATTTTAGTTCAAAACTCAAATCCTACATTATTTTTAAAACAAGCCTTTAAATCTGCTAAGTGGGAGAGCCTATTAAAAATTAAAGGACTCAGCAGCTTGCAAGAAAGCCTCAATACTGAACTTGAGAACTTTAGCATAGATACACAACTTGATTTAACCTCAAAAAAAATGCTCATCCAATCTGAGTTTGAACAAATATTTTATAGTTTTCTTAAAAAGAGTTTTTTAGATCAAATTGACGTCCAGCTTTTAAAAATCAAAAAAGATTTTGACAACAAAGGACTCAAACCGCTTGAGAAACTAGCTAATCTTCATAATGTAAATCAAACCCAAATACTATCTATGATACAGTCACCTATCAAAGAAATCGATAGTCTTACGAGCTCTATCGAAACCAAAATAAACAGAGCTATTAAAAACGAAAAGCGTAAGCAGTTTAAAAACATAAAAGATAAGGTTAAAAAATATTTTTAATAATTATTGTCAATATTTTGGTCAAATTTTATTATAATACAACACTCTTAATACACTATAGTTTAAACAAGAGACTCATGACTTAAAACAAGACTCTATGGTCTTTATTACTGTTTTAGTAAGAATCTTAGATCTTTATCATCAAGTCTTAAGTCCTCGTTCCCGATAATAACAGAGTAATGAAAATACTCTTGAATAAAAATATTTTATTAGTATCTTGTACCATTTTTTTAATGGTTCCTTTTCTATCTAGTGCTGATGATATTTCTAAGCTTGAATTGCTTGCTAGATGTTATAGAGATATTACAAACATGCCCTTAGTTCCCTATTCTCCAGAAGCTAAACAGGTTAAAGCAGGCACATTAGATCCCATAAATTTTTGTATTCAAAAACTTCATTCTGCAAACTTTGATATCACTGGAACCATAAATCCCTCAACAGATGTTACAAAACAAAATATACTTAAACATTTCAATCGCATTCATGAAACTTGGTTTTCTGTTAGAGATTTTTCTCACCTAAATGGAAATGAAATCCAAGGGTCTTACTCTTTTCACGAATCAGGAGTGGGTGCACTTTACATGACTAAAAGCCTCTTTACTCCCTCAATGCCTTTTTCAGATACCTTAAAAGGCACTCAGTCATTACAATCTAAAAGAGCTAAGGGTGAATCTCAAACTTCTCCGTTTAACTTTAAACCAAATACAGACTTCAAGTTAGGTAATAATACCAACAACACCCCTTGGACAGCAGTTAAGTTAGTAGATACAGGTCCACTTATTGGTGTTGTCCCATCAAGATCAGTTACTGCAACAACTTTAATAGGAACCTCAACTGCAACTGTTCAACGTACCAACATCAATATGCTAGAATCTTGGGGCGGCGGACTTATAGGAACAATGGAATACCTGCTTTTAAATATGCAAGAACCTGTAAATTATGCTATTAATGGTGCTGACAAGGTTCCACGAAAATGGGCAAGATATCTATATCAAGATCTTCTTTGCAGAGAACTCCCTGTCATTAGACAGTCTGATGCCAAACCTTTTGTAAGACAAAATTCATCTATATCTTTTAGACAATCTAAATCCTGTACTCATTGCCACGCCTCCATGGACAGGACGGCTGGTGTCTTAAGAAACTACAAAGGAACCGCTACAAGCAATATCAATGCTTCGCCTAAGGTCAGAAGACCAGCACTCTACATCGTAAATAAACCAGCAGAAGATTGGCCAGACGAACCTAGCACAACCTATTATAGGTCTCCTCCATCTGGGTGGCTCTACTTTAGAAATTTACATGGCGAACTCATTCACGAAAAGGTTTCTAACATCGAAGAGCTAGGGAGTGCTATTAGCAATCAAATAGATTTTTATGCCTGTGCAGCTAAAAGATACTATAAGTACTTTACAGGAATTGATGTGAATCTAACTGACATTTATGACCCAGGTAACCCTATTACTTTAAATTCTACAGAAAAATACCACAGAGACTTTATTATTGACCTTAGTTATAAATTTAAAAGCCACAAAAACCAGGCTCAATTGATTGAAAGCATATTAAGGTCTCCCGCCTACAAAAAGAAAGACTATTTGCTGAGGTCTTTAGCATCAGACTTACCAGAGGTTCAGTCATATGAGTAAGAAAAACAAAAAGTCACCAAATCACAAAAAAAGAGATCTTCTAAAGCTATCTGGCCTTACAGTTGGTGCCAGTTTTTTTAACCCTCTTGAAATATTTATTGGTTCCATTATTGATGGCGCTATTAAACAAGCTGCTGCTGATACAATTGGCTCTTCAAATTCCAAATTTATCTTACTTCAACAGTATGGAGCTCCTGTAAGGTCTATGTATGATCATTTTATCAATCCTTATAATGATACCGGGTTTATAACAAACCCATATGTTGCAACTAAATTTGTAAAACAAAGCGGAAGCACCTATGACAATGTCACTTATGCGACAACTCCTTACCTAGCTGGCTCAACCCAAACTCATGTACCTCATATTTGGAGTCAAAGTATTCCTACAGCCTCTGGTGGCTCCGTTGCGATGAGCTCAACACTTAAAAACTTACTTTCTATTCAAGGCATTAATGCTCTTAACTCAGCCCATCCTGGAGCTGCTAGAAATCTTATGAGACCAGCTACCGCTTATACTGTAACAGGTTTATTAGCTGATAAATCTACCTCACCTATTCCTATCCTTAAGATGAACTCTACCAACATTAGTTATCAATCTAAAACAAGTGTTCCTATCGTAGATTTACCCTTTAAGAGTAATTCAAACATGCTTGCGACCTTACTATCCCCTTTTCAAAAACAAGCACAACAGCAAATCTCTCAAGCAAACCCTGATTTAAATCTTAAAATTGAACGTGCACTAGCTTCTATTTCTGAGTTCTCTAAAACAAACTACTCAGAAAAACTTGGTAATTTTGAAGGCACTAGAACCAAAGCCGTTGAACTTATTCAAGCAGGGCTAGATGATCTTTCCAACCATTGGGACGGACTCTTAGCTAAATATAAAAGTCTTATCAGTCGATCCATTACAAACTATTCTGAATTTGAAGGCTTTGGTGATGCTCCAATTGGAAACTTATCCCCAAGCTCTAGAGGTAACGATTACCGCTACTCAGCCGCAGGTGCTATTGTTAAAGATTCAGACTTAAGAACAGCCATACCGACTTTATTAGTTAACGGAATGGCAGAACGCTTTGCTGTTGCAGAGTACTCTATTACTCGTGATTTTTCACAGTCCGTTACAATGATTACAAACGGGAGCCCCTTAGCAAAATTCAAATCGACCACTAATGGCAATCCAGTTAATGCAAGTATTGCCCATGATGCACACTTTATTGGCGTCATGCCCAACCTCATGATCCAAAGCTTTACTTATAGAGCCATGCACGCATGTTTACATGAACTTATCACCCAATTAAAGAACAAAACACTTGGTGATGGTACCACATACTTTGATAATTCTTTGATATACGTTGGTGGTGAGTTTAACAGATCTCCACGATCAGATAAATCGGGATCTGATCATGGATGGCAAGCTGCCAGTGCATCTCTTTACTCTGGTAAAATTGATCAGTTTAAAGTTATAGGGAATACTTATGCCCAATCTTATGTCGCTGGAAAACGAGGATCTGGCTCAACTCGACCCGGCAGTTGGGGTTACCACGCTCCCATTCCGGAGCTAAGTAATGTCACTTTAAACTACGGTCACTTAGCATCTACAATGGCAAAAATATTGAATGTAGAATCTCCCTCACCTAATAACCCTAGCTTGGTCAATATAAAAAATGGAAAAGTCGACTCCCTACTATCAAACGCCAAGCTTAATACTGAGGACAGCTAAGATGGCTCTAGAAAAGTGGGACTTTATATGAAAAAAGAAAAAAAAATGGCCCTTTATTACTCGGGACTCATCCTAGTCATCCTTTTTCATTATCAAAACTGTGGACTCTTGGATGAACTTCAGTTTAAAGAAAGCTCAAGTCACCATCACTCAACAATTATTACAACACCTAAAGTAAATACGGATACAACTCATGATAACATCAATACAACTCAAAGTATTGAAAGCTCTAAACTCAAAGTTATGAACCGTGATTACATTGCAGGTAAGTTTGAATTCCTATTTGCAACAAACCCAGACCCTAGCAAAGTTACCACAAGTATAGTCAGTGGAATGAAGTCACAAACTCTTGTGCATATCAGAAGAAATATGGCTTTATTTGGTGGAGGTTGCAGTATTTTAGATCAAGAGATCGACTATTTAAATCGAAGCGTTTGTAACGGCAGAAGTATCGACAACAATTATATTACACCTACTCCTGGTAACTCATCAGGCAGATGGGGTAAACTCTATAATTTTAGCGAGTATTTTTTAGAAACCTATCCGATTGCAGCTGTTAACTTTAAAGACCATGCAATAAAATTAAAGACTGAAATGACTTTAAACTCAGACATTTTAGCTGCCTACCAGCTTTTTTATCCTGGCAGAACTCCTTCGCAAGAGGTTCTTACTAAGCTTCAAGAAGTTTATAACTTAGGGACTACTGACCAAGAAAAATGGAAAAATTTGGCTTTTACCCTCCTCAATACAGAGTGGTTCATCAATATTTAGTTCATCATATTTGTGAGCATCAAATTACAACCTAAAGGCCCTTGAAACTTCTGCTTTAGCAGAGCAAAATGAAACCGATGAAATTACCTCCTCGGCTCGTAAATTTTAAAGGTATGACACTCATTGAAATGATGATTGTTGTTGGACTTATTGCCGGAGTTTATGGCTTAGCTGCCAATAAGTTTTCGTCACAAGATAGACAAATTAGACTCACCATTAGGCAGTTTGTAACTCTTGCCAGAGATGTTCGAAAAAGAGCCCAAAGAAAACAAGGGACACACCGTGTTCAATTTAACTTAGATAGTAAACCTCAAACTTACTCAGTAGATGCCTCTGATGAATTGGTTTTTTATTTTGTACCTGATGAAGAAGACGATGATAGAAAAGCGCCGCCAGCAAGTTTCGCTCCTGTTCGCAATCAAAGTAAAAAAGTTAAACTCCCCTCTAAACTCAAGATTACGCAAATTGAAGTAGATAAGCTTGGTGTTTTTACTTCAGGAAATATTCCTATCTACTTTCAACCTTCCGGTCGCACTTTAGCGACCTCAATACAACTTTCTGCAGATAAACTTAAATGGACTTTATTTTTAAACCCATTCACGAGTGAATTCTCTGTTTTATCAAGCCATAAAAGCCTTGAAGATATATTAGAGGAATATCTAGTGAAGTCTGAAAAATTGGAGAAAGAATAACTTGAAACTACTAAATAAAATAAATTTTAAAAATGACAAATCTAAAAATTCTGGATTTTCTCTTGTAGAAGTCGTAGTAGCTTTAGGCATCTTAGTCGGCGTCATAACCGTTTCCGTCTCTACCTGGTCTGGTAATTATAAAAAAAAAACAAAAGTCTTACTTATCCATGATGTGACTTATTTGCTTGAAAAAAAAATGCTTGAAACCCAAGCTCGCTTAACCTGGCAGGGTGTTGCTACTTTTAAAGGTCAAGACAAAGAAGTTGGTGACTTTGGAGAAGATTTTCCTGATTACACTTGGACTTTGGACTTACAAGAAATACAAATACCCGACTTTAGAGCTTTGCTGACAGCGGGGGAAGAAGGCGCAGATGAAGTCACCTTAGCCATAATGGAATCTGTTTCTGAATATTTCAAATCGGCAGTTACTGAAATTAAGCTAACAGTCTCTTATAAACCCAAAAACAGAGAAAAACCTATTAAATACTCCTTAGCCACTTATCATGTGGATTATGGAAAACAATTGTCTCTTCCTAATTTAGGTGGATTATGAAAGTATATCTGCTAAAAAATCCAAGCGGAATGACTCTTATCGAACTGATTGTTGCCATGACTCTGTTTTCATTTTTGACAATATTTGCAGGACAAAACCTAAGAGACACTCTAAAAAAGAACAAAAAAATTTCTATGGAAATCGATTCTCGTTCTAAAGTTTTTCAAGTTTTTCAACTTATGAGACAAGATATTCAAAGTGTCTTTAATCACAGAGACTTAGACGTTGAGCTTTTCAATAGATCAAGGGACAAAAGACTTTTAGATTATATAGAAAAAGAAAAAAAAGAAACTGAAGAAATAAAAAAAGCAAACCCTGGACTCAACCCTTCTGCTCTTGCTCAAAAAGTAGAAGAAAAGCTTGGTAAAAAACCGGAGTTTGTAGCTAAAACTGAAAAAATCACAACCTATTTTAAAGGTGATAAAACATCACTTTACTTTACAAGCCTCTCTTTACCTCAACTCGTCGTTGATGAAAAAATAGCAGATCTTGGAGAAATATCCTATTGGTTGGCCAAATGCCCTACTGAAGATTTAAAAGAAAAAAAAGAAAAAAAAGCTTCAGACTCTCCTGATACCTCTTGCTTATGGAGATCCCAAACCGCTTACTTAGATGGGGATTACGAAACAACAGAGTCTGCCTTTGTCATCCTTGAGGATATCATCTCATTAGAGTGGACCTACTTAGATAATACAAAAGAAGATGACTGGCGAGAAGATTGGAGCTCCTTTGAAGAAGATGGAGATACGGATACTCAAAACAAACCACCTTATGGGGTTCACCTTAAATTAGAAATGCTAGATAAAAAAAACGTCAAGGCCAAACCTCTCGTTTTTAAATCTGTCTTTCCTATCGTTTTTCATTTCAAGCCTCCTATTGTCACTTTAAAGAGTTTAAAAAACCCATGAAAAAATTGAATCATCTTTTACCTCCAGCTATCAATCGCCTCATAAATAAGAAGCTCATTGATAAACTTAAAAACCAAACAATAAAGAGCCAGCCATCAGCTCTTAAAAATGAAAAAGGTGCTGCCATTATGGTCGCTCTTTTTATGTTTACAATTATTACAATGGTTCTTGCTAGCATTACCAAAGAAACCACCGTTGAAGCCCTTGGTGCCAGTCAAAAACTAAGTGACTTAAGAGCTCAATACACAGCAAAAGCAGGTCTTGAGCTGGGCCTCCTAAGAGTTCTAATGTACAAACAAGCCGTTCACCAACTCAAAGATAAATTAAAAGACACAAGCATGCTTGATGAAATTTGGTCTTTCCCATTTACATGGCCACCACCACCTCTTGATGGCCTTACTAAAGTAGATCAATCCAATATTAAGAAAGTTCAGGATAAATCTTTTTTAAAAAATGTTGAGTACCAAATGTCTATTGAACCTCAGGATGGAGGCTTAAATCCAAATGATCTAGCTTCCCCCATTGAGGCATTAGCTAAAGGCACAAGAAAACAGTTACTGACTCTTTTTGAAAGAAAGTACATCGATGACCTTGAATTTGAACGTCGCTATCCTACTGAAACTCTTGAATCTGCACTGAACAACATCAAAGATTGGGCGGACTTAGATACCACTTCTGATAATGGAAGAGGAGAATTAGATGTTTATGAGGACCTTTATGAAATTGATTTCCCACCAAACACCCAACTTAAGTCCATAAATCAACTTAAGTTGATTCCAGAAATTACAGACGAACTTTTTGATATTTTAAAAAATAATATAACTCTAGTTGGAGTGAAGAGCATTAATATTAACCAAGCTACTAAGGAACAGCTTTTAAGTTTAAGTTCTGACCCCAATTGGTCTGATGAAATTGTAGATGAACTCATGACAAATAGAAGCCTTGAAAACTATGCACCCGAGACGTTTGAGGAGTATGTGACTGGAGCTGGACTTGATTACAATGAACTCTTAGAAAACAATCCAGCCTTTGTTTTTAGCGCCCCCTTAAATTTTAAAATTGAAGTTTTTGGACTTGCTGGACGCTCACAAAAAGCACTAACGGCTTATACTTTTGATATGGATCAACTCATTGATCCTTTAATCAAACAGCTCGAAGCACAAGATAAAGCCAATGACCCAAGTGCTAATAATGGCTCACAAGCTAACGGAAACGAGAGTGAACCTTCACCTACAACCCCCGATGCCAATGACCCAAATAAACAACCTGCAACGGCTGAAGAAACTAAAAAAGAAAATAAAGCTCCCCAAGGCAGACCTCGTGTGGTTTACTTGAAGCTAGATAGTCCCCAGTAAGTAGGAGCTGTTTTTTGAAACTGATTGGTATTGATATTGGGCATTGGAGTCTAAAGACTGTTGAGGTTTTATCGGGCCCCAAGTCTAACTCTATTGAAAAAATCCATGAAATTCAGCTTAAGGGGCAAACTCCTGATGATGTCCGAATTGAGATTATAGATTTTTTAAGAACCCAGTATGCTGATAAAGACCTTCAGAATACTAAAATCTCAGTGGCCATACACCAAGACTCTGTTTTGCTTAGAAAACTAGATTTTCCTTTTCGTGAACGTTTCAAAATTAAGAAAAGTCTTCCTTTTGAAATGGAAGATCTTATCCCTTTTAATTCTGAAGATTGCGTCTTTGATTTTAAGATCACAGAATACCAAGGAGCATTAAGTCGGTGCCTTGGAGTCGCCTGCCCTCGTGAACTCATCATTGAAACCATACAGATGTTTAATGAAGCTAGGGTTCCTGTCCATCTTATTACACCCAAAGGTTTTGCACTTAACAATATCTTTGAAGATATTGAACAAATTCCAAAAGATGTACCTGTTCCTCCCAAAGAAACAGATGATATTGAAGAGAACCCAAATACGACCATAATTCCTAAGTGGATTGACCCTGCTCTTCGAAAAGCTTCTGCACTTTTAGACATTGGCCATAAAAACACTCTTCTATTGGTTCGGAGTGAAGATAAATTAATTGGTTTACGCTCCATAAACTGGGGTGGTGCCGATATCATCAACCAAATATCTCAAGACTTAAAACTACAACCACATGAAGCCTTCCAGTTATTAAAAACAAATGGCCAGCTCCTCATTAAAAAAGATGACCCTGCGGTCCCTGATTCACAAAGAGAACTTGTTAAGAGCATTAGGCGATCCATTGATGTTTTTGGTAAAGAGTTGAACTTTACTGTTTTAAACCTCATCAGTGGATCACCCCTACAGATACAAAATATTGCTATGATTGGAGGTGTTTCTCAGCTTCCAATGCTAGGACCTGTTTTAACTCAACATGTAGAAATACCTTGTAATCTGCTCGTCAAAATAAAACGCTACCCTGCCTTAAACTTAAAAGACTCACCTAACAACGAAAGATCACTAGGAACTGCCATTGGTCTAACACTTGCCTTACAACGAAAATCTAAAAGCCCTGCTATTAACTTCAGATCCGGGGAGTTTGCATACAACTCTCAAAGCTTTAAAGTTTTTTGGAATAAATGGGGCAAGCTCATACAATATTCTGGTGCCTTTTATATTTTATGCTTTGTATTTTCTATTTTATTCTCAAGTTGGTCTGGACAGTTGAAAGATAAAACAGAACAAAGACTTAAAGAGGTTGCTGCAAATACCTTTTCCCTTCCTAAGGCTAAAATATCACAAAGCCTTGTAAAAAAAGAAATCAAAAATGGAACAAAGATTCTCACTGGTTTAAAAAATGCGGAGAAGCTTTCAAATATACCTCTTTCACTTGATTTCTTAAAGAAAACACTCCCCCAGAACTTTGATGGTCAGATTGTTTATTATCAAGTCAGTGGAAAAAGAGGTGAACTCAAACTGAGCACCTCTAGTCCTCAAATTTTAGATCTATTAAAAACCAAATTACAAAGCTTATCTAAACCTAAATCTGTTCAATCTACCCGTATTAATAATGACCCTATGGCACCCAACGCTACACTTCATCAAATTACTTGGACTCTGAAGGAGTAAGCTTATGCCTTTTGAAGCACAATTAGAAAAAATCAAGGAAACATTTGCTCAGCTTTTGAGTCAAATTCAAGAAACGACTCTCTATAATCTTATCAAAGAAAAATTAGATACATTACCACCTAATCTATTAAAGCTTATCTTCTTAATATCGGGAGGAGTTGTTCTTTTCTTATTCTTACTATTTCCGAGCCTGCTTATTATTAAAGGGATTAAAAACCAGAACAAGACAAATGAAATAAGAGACACTATCGTACAAGTTTTAGACTACCAAAAAAGAGATAATTTAAAAGCTCTGCCTCAAGCGGCCAAAGGAGTTTCAAGTCTTGAAACTGAAATTAAATCTAAAACAAGTTCTTTGAAACTTTTA
>CALGNA010000033.1 GCA_937958795.1 uncultured Bdellovibrionales bacterium
TCAACGTGGTTTAGCAAACGGAGCTGAGATTCAAAACATTATATTTGCTGTGATTCCGTTCTCAATTTTATTTACAGCCATTTTTGTTGCTGTATTTGAAAACAACAAAACCCCAAAGTTTTTAGATAAGCTTTGGGGGAAATTTAAGGTTGAAGAAAAAGGCTCTTAGATTTTAGCTTTTCAGAGCTAATACTTCTCAAAAGCTCTGAAGATTAAATTACTATTATCTCTCTAGGTTTGCGTTTTCTCCAATACGTTTCATCGTGTCTAGGTAAGTTTCAATACCTTGCGAAGTTTGCACTAGAACGCTTTTTTACCAGTATCTAATAACTCTTTGCTACTAATCATTTTACATTTTTATTTTCCATAAAACCTAAGAAGACTAAAGATCAACCTTACTACATCTCTTCTGCCACAGACGTTTTTTTAGACATTCTACCATAAAAAGTATTGAGTAATTTTTCAGACGCATTCTCTTCAAAACTAAATTGAACAGTTGTCACAATATCTTCATACCCTGGCTGCCCTGAAGTTATATAAAATTCAAAATCATTAATATTTAAATAGCTTAATTTCAACCCAACTGCTGTCTTCAAAAAAGAAGGATAGTCTCCTAATTTTAGTAAAAAACTTAATGGCATAAACACTGAATTAGAGACAAAAGAAGGTGTAACCCCATGTGATTCAGGCAGTCGATATTTTGAAGTTAGTCCACCCAAATTATTTTCATAAGGGTGAGTATGAAAATCTTGATATGCAACAACCTTTGTGTCTTCTGTAAAACTGCTTACAGCTAAATCAAAAGCTTTTTTTTCTGCTTCATAAGTCATTTTTCTGATACCACCCTCAAAAACACCACTTGAAAAATACTGATTGGTATCTGTAATAAAATTAGTCATCCCGAACTCTAAGCCTACGACATAAGAATTACGAGCTGCCAACTGAAGAGCCCTAACATTGTTTAGAAGTTCTGGGTCAGTTACTTTAAATGTGCCTATATAAATATCTTTAACAAAATATTTTTTATACTGTCTAAGTGCTTTAGAGTACTGAATCACCTCATCAGGTACTTTAACTAAACCATGAGATATTGTATCTTTTGTTAAAGTCTCAGATAATAAGGCACCTAAATAAGGGTTTCTTACAAAAACTTCTTCCTCGTTAAATGCTTCTATCATTTTATCAAATTGAGCATATGATGTCACAGAAAAAGAAACTACCATTGCAACTGTTAAGAAAAATTTATTGAATACATTCATACTAAGCGAACTAGATCACTAAACTAAATCAATCAACTACTTTTCTAAGCCTTTAAATAGTTTTCTTAATAATAACTTAAATACTGAATATTATGAAAACTCTCATCATCACAAATTTTAGGGTGAAGATCTTCTAAAGTATATGTTGCTACGTTTTCTCTATAAAACCAAAAGGCTTCTGAAGGGTCATTTTTAAGCTTCTCTGTAAGCTCTATTTCAAGACCATTTTCAACTAACAATTTGAGAACATAACGATAAATTGCATCGATGCTACCTCTTCTCAGGTCAATCTCATTTTTATCAAAAGCTTGCTCTAGGGTTTCAAAAAAAGTTTCAAAGAAGTAAGTGTGATTTATATATTCAATTTCATATTCAAATTGGAATTCTTTCTCATCATTTAAATGGTAGTATTCTCTTTCAAACGAAAGAACCGTATCTTTAAAAACCTGGGCCAATGCTTTAGGGTCTATACTTGCTTTGAGTTCAGAATAATCAACCTCTAAATTATCAGCAGCATCATAGAGCATATACTCCATAAAAACAGCTATAGAAAAATTGGCAAAATACTCAGATTTGTTATTGTATGCATATTCATTTCTTCTAAATCTTGATAAGGAATCATATCTTAAATACTCTTGTTCGCCAGCGACAACATTACACAAATGTCTATTAATAAAACTTTTCTTATAGGCGTCTGAGTTTTTTGTTTCTTGATCAACAGAAAAACCTAAAGTTGATACTAAAATAGAGCCTATAAAAATAACTAAAATGAATAGTCTTTGCCTCATTAAATCCCCCTCAAGATTATGATTCATTATATTTTACTTAATTTATTTAAATAACAATATGGCTACTTTTTATCCCTTCTTTGGATCAAATGCATCTCTCACACCTTCGCCCATAAAGTTTAAACTGGTCATTGTGATAAACAAAGCTAGAGAAGGGAAAACAGCTAACCACCACGCAATGGTAAAGTTACTCATGGCTTGATTTAAAAGCTCACCCCAACTTGGAGTTGGAGGCTGTAAACCAAAACCAAGATAATCAAGACTGGCTAAACTTGAGATCCCTGCAGCAATTGCAAATGGCGAAAAGGTCACAATTGGAACTAATGAGTTAGGTAGCACGTGTTTAAGCATAATAAGGTTTTTATTAAGTCCTGATGCTCTAGCAGCCTCGATAAACTCTAACTTTCTGAGTTTTAAGAACTCTCCACGTATATAAAGTGAGATCATCATCCAACCAAATAGACTTGAGAAAATCACAAGCAGTAACAGGCCTGGTTTAAATATGGATGACAAAGTAATGAGTAAAAGCAACTGCGGCATGGACCCAAAGACCTCCACCATTCTTTGGCCAATAAGATCGGTCCAGCCCCCATAGTAGCCCATGATAGCACCAAGAATAGTCCCCATAAAAAAGGCAAAAAACCAAACCAATAAACCATAACCAATTGAGTATCTAAAACCATATATAAGACGAGTTAGAACATCCCGCCCTCTATCATCAGTGCCGAACAGATTGGCTTTGGAAGGTGGTGCAGGAAACTCTGGAGCCTCTAAATTTGATTCAAAAGGACTCCACCTTATGATAGGCCACCATGCCCATTTTAACTTATCAGAAGAATTTAGTTCCTTATAATCCATATAAAAAATATCATCTCTGTCAAAATTTGTTGGATGATAGTTTTTTAAAAGAGGAGCATAAACCTTACCGTCGTAGTTTAATAGTATGGGCTTATCATTTGCCCAAAACTCTGCTGTTAAACTCAGTAAAATAAGACCAATGAAAATCCAAAAAGACCAATGTGCTCTTTTTTGAGATTTAAATCTTTTAATACGCTTAAGTGTTTCTTCGTTTTTAATCCATTTTTCAATCATGTGAAATCAATCCTTGGGTCAACAACCATATAAAGCACATCACTAATCAACCGGCCCATGAGCATTAAAAGAGACTGCAAGAAAATCAGCCCCATTAGTAAATTATAATCTCTATCAATGGCTGCTTTAAAACCAAGCTTACCCATTCCATCTAAGCTAAAGATCTGCTCAATAATGACAGACCCTGCAAAGAACACAGAAATAAAACCACCAATTCCTGTTACAATAGGAATAAGGGCATTTCGTAGCGCATGCTTAAAAGTGACTTCTCTTTCTTCAAGACCTTTAGAACGAGCCGTACGAATGTAATCCATTCGGATCACATCAAGCAGTGAGTTCTTCATTAAAAATGTTAGGACCGTAAAACTACCAATCATATAACAGGCCAAAGGCAGTACAAAGTGATGTATTCGATCAAATATCTTACCTATACTACTTAGGTTTTGGTAATTATCTGAGTAAAGCTCCCCTACAGGGAACCACTGAAAGTAACTACCTCCTGCAAAGAAAACGATCAGTAAAATCGCTAACATTAAGGGCAGTATGGAATACATGACAAATAAAATACCACTCGATATCACATCAAATCGGCTGCCATCCCTAACAGCCTTTAAGACCCCCAGAGGGATACAAATCAGATAGGTCAGCAAAAGCGATATGATTCCAAACTGTAGGGACACCGGAAACTTACTAGCTATGACCTTTAAAACAGGTTCTTCATAACTAAAACTATTTCCAAAATCTAAAGTCACAACACTTTTAAGCCACTTCACATATCTAATATGCATTGGCTTATCAAAACCATACTGTTTTTTTAAAGCTTCAAGAACTTCATCTGAAATTCCATACTCATTAGAGTTTGAATTTGCAGAACCTGCACCACCACTATCAGCACCATCAGATCCAAATTGAAGTTGTCTGATTTTTTGCTCTATAGGTCCGCCAGGTGCGAGGTTGATAATGACAAATGACAATAAAGTAATTCCAAACAAAGTCGGAATAAGCATCAAGAGTCTTTTTAACAAATACTTAATCATAAATAATTCCTTAAGGCTTTAAAGACCAGTATGAAGTCCCTATACCGTACTTATGTGTAGGAGTTGGTCTTTCTACACGCTGACTATAACCATATAAATCGTATTTTCTAGAAAACATAAATGTGTAAGGATAGTCTGAACTAATGATTCTATAAACTTCTTTTAATAGCTCAGTTCTTTTTTCCTTATCTAACTCTGTTCTGACTTCATCAATAAGCTTATCAACTTTAGGATTTGAGTAACTGATAAAATTTGAACCTCTGCCCTTTATGCTATCAGAATGCCAAATTTGTTTAGGATCAAAATCAATGGATCCCCCTCCCCAAGCAAGGTTGATAGCTGCAAACTTTCTTTCATTTAAGGCTTTTACAAGAGCGTTCCAATCCACCACATTGATCGACATTCTGATCCCTGCTTTTTTGAGATCTTCTTTATAGATTGTAAAATACTTTTCTCTTTCGCGACTTGATAATAAAAGGCTAAACTTAAACTCTTTTTTCTTACCATCTACCATTTTTTCTAAGATTCCATTTTTATCTCTATCTGCCCAACCTGCAGCTTTTAATAAGGCAGAAGCCTCTTTAATATTATACTCTAAAGCTTTTATTTCTGGGTCAACATACTCGCTACTGGGAGGCCATGGTCCGGCAACTTCATATTGCAAACCATAGTTAAACTTTTGGTTCATCACTTTACGTTTCATCAAAAGGGTTAAAGCCTTGCGCACTCTTTTATCGCTAAAAATCTCATGTTTTAAATTCCAACCTACAAATGAAAAACCCTTAGGCACTAAGTTTTCAACTTTTTCTTTAAAAATGGTTTCGCCCCAAGGCTTTGTATTTGTTTTCTTATTATATGCTTCTGCAGATAGTGAGAGAAAATCTAAGTTACCGCGTTTTATATTCTCAAGCTTCATGCTTTCATGAAGCATAAATCTGAAAAATATTTTTTTCATTTTATATTGTTTATTACTTGGGTCCTTGTAACCCCACCAGTGAGGATTTTGCTTTAAAGCAATACTTTTTCCTTTTTCGTATTTATCTAAAATATAAGGCCCTGAACCTATTAAGATCTTACTCAAAGGCTTGTCTTTACTCTGTTCCGAGTAAATCTTCTTAGGCAAAACAGTAAGACCAGCTACAACATCAAAATTCTTAAAGTACTTTTTCTTAATATAAAAATTAAGTTTATTATCTTTGATTTCAACCTTTTCAATATTCTCAAAATAAGGCCTCATATGAGCCGCTTGATATGTATCATCAAAGATAGCATCAAAACTAAACTTTACATCCTCAAGAGTGATAAGATCACCATTAGAGAACTTTACGCCCTCTTTCATAATACATGTGATCAACTTACCGTCTGGTCTTTCTACACAGTTGCCTACATTCGGATTCCACTTATAATCTACCTCACTTCGGCTCATGATACTTTCCAGCACATAATTTTGAATTGCACTTGAAGCAGCTTCATTAGCTGTGAGGGGGTTTAAATTTGAAGGCTCGCTCGATAAAGTTAAGTAAAATGTATCTGGCTCTTG
>CALGNA010000034.1 GCA_937958795.1 uncultured Bdellovibrionales bacterium
TTCTGGTTTAATAAAATATTAGTATCTGAAGACTCACAATTATTTATTATAAAGTTTAAAGATAAAAAAGCTGGAATACTAAGAGCTGATGACTTAAAGAAGGAAGTAATTGAAGTATCGATAATTGTTTCGTCAAAATATGCTGGTAATGGTATAGCCAAGAAATCCTTGCAAATACTTGAGTCATTAATAGCTAAGAAGAGCTTAAAAGCTGTAATTCACTCAGATAACATAGCATCAAGAACTGTTTTCCTAAAACTAGGATTTGAAAAAATCAACTCGGAAGGAAGTTTTGAGGAGTATATAAAACATGCCTAACTATATTGTTGCTTCTATAGGCAACTGGAATAAAGAAATATTTGAAAAAAAAACTTCGAAATTAAAAGGAGATTGGTTCTTTTGTTCTAATCCGACTGAGTTAGATGAGCTATTAAAGACCATCACTCCAAGATTTATATTTTTCCCACATTGGCGTTGGATTGTACCAAAACACATTTTAGAAAAGAATGAATGTGTTTGTTTTCACATGACAGATTTACCATATGGTAGAGGTGGGTCGCCCTTACAAAATTTAATTGTTCGTGGACACAAAGAAACCATGCTTACTGCCCTTTTGATGGAGGAAGGCTTAGATAGCGGCCCTGTTTACCTAAAGCATAAGCTTAGTTTAGATGGGAATGCTCAAGAAATCTATCAAAGGGCATCAATATTAACATGGGCTCTTATTAAAGAATTATTAGAAAAGCAACCGAAACCAATTCCCCAAAATGGAGAGGTTGTGACTTTTCAGCGCCGAGGTCCCGCGCAAAGTAAAATACCAGACAACTTACATCTCGAACAACTTTATGATTACATTAGAATGCTTGATGCTCCAGGTTATCCAAATGCTTTTATAGATACTCAAAATTACCATTTAAATTTTCAAGAAGCAGTACTTGAAAATGGTATACTCTCCGCCAAAATCACTATCAGCACCAAGGAAACCTAATGTCATTCATCAAAATTGGAAATAGAAAGATTGGGGCAGAATTTCCTCCCTATATAATTGCCGAGCTTTCAGCAAATCATAATGGCTCACTCCAAAAGGCGCTAGACACGATCTCCATGGCAAAAAAATGTGGAGCAGACGCCATTAAATTACAAACATATACTGCTGATACAATGACAATTGATTGCGATTCAGAAGAATTTAAGATTCGAGGTGGTCTTTGGGATGGCTATAATCTCTATGATCTCTATAAGGAAGCGCAGACTCCTTTTGAGTGGCACAAAGCCATGTTTGATCATGCCAAGAGTATTGGAATTACTTGCTTTTCAACACCGTTCGACGAAACTGCTGTTGATCTATTAGAAGACATGAATGCTCCTGCTTACAAGCTAGCTTCGTTTGAAGCCACAGATTTACCTCTGATAAGATATATTGCATCTACCAAGAAACCAATAATAATGTCTACAGGTATGGCAAACTTAGAAGAAATAGAAGAAATGGTCACAACAGCTAAAGAAGCTGGATGCAAGGATATGATCTTACTCCATTGCATTAGTAGCTACCCTGCCCCAATTGATCAGTCTAATTTAAAGACAATCAAAGATATGGAAAAAAGATTTAAAGTACAAATCGGATTATCTGATCACACAACATCAAATATTGCTTCTATAGTCGCTACTTCACTGGGTGCGACGCTAATTGAAAAACATTTCATTTTAAGTAGAAAAGAAAAAGGACCTGATTCCGAATTTTCTATTGAACCTCAAGAGTTAGAAGCTTTATGTAAAAGCACTTATGATGCCTGGTCCTCACTGGGTCAAGCGGGCTATGAAAGAAAAGCAGCCGAGCAACAGAATATTCGATTTCGTCGATCAGTTTACTTTGTCAAAGATATGAAAGCTGGAGAAAAAATTAAGCAACACCACATAAGACGTATTCGTCCAAGCTTTGGTTTGCCTCCTAAATTTGAATCAGAATTATTAGGAAAAAGAGTAAAGAGTGACATTAAAAATGGCACTGCGACATCTTGGGATGTTATAGATGACTAAATCAGTATTGGTTGTTGCTGCCCATTCTGATGACGAAGCAATAGGTTGCTCCGGAACTATAGCAAAGCATGTTGCTTCTGGTGACCAAGTTCATCTCTTATTTATGACGGATGGAGTTAGTTCTCGCACGACTATTGGTAGCGAATCAATTAAACGCAAGAGTTCAGCCGAAATGTCAGCTCATATTTTAGGAGTTACCTCTTCACAGCACTTAAATTTTCCAGATAATAAAATGGATATGGTTCCTCTGCTGGATATAACCAAGGAAGTAGAGGGAGCTATCGAGCGTATTTCTCCCGAAATTATTTATACACATCATATTGGTGATTTAAATATTGATCATCAAATAACTCATAAAGCAGTTATAACAGCATGTCGACCTCAACCTGATTTTTGCGTAAAAGAAATTTATGCTTTTGAAGTTCTCTCAAGCACTGAATGGCAAACACCATCGGTTATGACTTTTATTCCTAATGTTTTCGTTTCTATAACTGAAGTAATTGATATAAAGAAAAAAGTCCTTAATTCCTATACAGAAGAAATGCGCTCTCCGCCACATAGTCGTTCGATCGATAATATTTTAAGATTAAATGCTTTTAGAGGCTCATCTATTGGAGTAGCATACGCAGAAGCATATAGCCTAGTTAGATTAATCAAAAGCTAATTATATAAGCACTTAAAATAGATATCATTAGTATTTTATATTTAATTATTCCACCACTATATCAATGTATTAAAAAAATATTATGACCCTTAAAAAAAAGACCGTATTGATTATTGGGTGCGGAAATATTGCCGGTGGTTTTGATGAGCCAAGTGTTTTAGACTCTTTACCATTAACTCATGCTGGAGCCTTCAAACAACATCAAGGGTACGAATTAATTGCATGCGTTGACCCTGACTTGGAGAGATTATACAACTTCCAAGAAGTGTGGGGGATTAAAGAAGCCTTCACTTCTTTAGAATTAATTAAAGATAGAGTTAGTGATTTTGATGTGATAAGTATTTGCTCACCTACTCATTTACATCCTGAACACTTAAGTAAGGTTTTAAAGCTACAGCCTAAATTAGTGTTCTGTGAAAAACCTATAACACCATCATTAACACAAACAACTAAATTAACCGAACAATTTGACAAAGCAGGTATCCTTTTTGCAGTAAATTATACACGTCGCTGGTCACCAGACATTCAAAGGCTTCAGAGCCAACTAAAAGAAAAAAAATGGGGGGATATTAGATCAATTTCAGCCTCTTATAGTAAAGGAATCCTAAATAACGGAGGTCATCTAATCGATTTAATACACTCTATATTAGGCCCGCTAAAAATTGAATGGACTGGTTCCCCAGTTTGGGACTTTTGGAAAGATGATCCAACAGTTTCTTTTGTTTTATCTTCAGATAAAGGGCCTTATGTAACAGTCAATTCGGCTGATTCTCGTGACTATTCTTTATTTGAAATTCAGATTATTACAGAAAAGGGAGTAATAACAATGAAGGATGGAGGCCTCAATTGGGATCTACGCAATATAACAAATAGCGAAGAATTCAAAGGATATAAGGTATTGACTCCTACTAAAACTGTACAAGGTGAATATGGATTAGCAATGACAAATGCAGTTGCCAATATTTATGATTCCTTGACACTTAATGCTCCACTGATAAGTAATGCTATCACTGCATTACAAACTCAAAAAATTTGTGAGAGAATTAGAGACTTATCTTTATTAAAACAAGTATAAAGTCATTCATTTAAACTATTTGAGACATAAAATATGAGTACACTTGCACTATTTGGAGGGGAGCCAGCAATATCCCAACCCCTAAAACCTTTTAATAGCATAGGAAAAGAAGAGCTTCAAGCTGCTACTGAAGTCCTTGAATCAGGTGTTCTTTCTGCTTATATCGGAGCAAAAGGGGATGCTTTCATGGGAGGTGAAAAGGTAAGGAAATTCGAGGCTGAAGCTGCAAAATATTTCGACGTGAAGCACGCAATTGTTGTCAATTCTTGGACTTCCGGCTTAATTGCGGCTGTAGGTGCAATTGGAATAGAACCTGGAGATGAAATAATAACAACTCCTTGGACTATGGCAGCTACTGCAACAGCAATCCTACATTGGAATGGGATTCCTATTTTTGCAGATATTGATCCCGATAGTTTCAATATTTCTCCAGATAGTGTTGAGCAACTAATCACACCAAAAACTCGCGCTATTCTAGCAGTAGATATATTTGGCCAATCTGCAGATATGAAAGCACTTCGTGATATTGCCCAAAGACATAACCTCAAATTAATTAGTGATACAGCCCAAGCCCCAGGGGCTTTATATCAAAATAAATACGCAGGGACCCTGGCTGATATAGGTGGCTATAGTCTGAATTATCATAAGCACATTCACTGTGGAGAAGGAGGTGTTTTGGTTACGAATGATGATCAGCTAGCCGAACGACTTTGCTTGATACGTAATCATGCAGAGGCCGTAACAGACGCCGATACTCCAGAAGACCTTTGTAATTTACTAGGATATAATTTCCGATTAGGGGAGATTGAAGCAGCAATAGGAAGCGCGCAACTAAAAAAACTAAAGACGCAGGTCTCTTCAAGGCAGCAAGCTGCTAAAGAATTAAATGAAGGGTTAAATAAATTAGAGGGACTAAGAACACCTCAATTATCTAAAGGCTGTACACATGTTTACTATGTATATGGAATAACATTAGATACAATTAGTTTGAAAGTCAGCCGAAAAAAGATTATCAACGCTCTTAAAGCCGAGGGAGTCCCTTCGTTAATGACTGGATATGCCAACATACACCTTTTGCCGTTATTCCAAAATAAAATTGCATATGGCACAAAAGGGTTCCCCTGGTCATCACCTTACTGTTCAACAGACTTTGATTATAAAAAAGGCGCCTGTCCAATTGCTGAAAACTTTCATCACAATGATTTTTTAGGTATCAGCTTATGTATGTTTGAGTTTGAACACAAAGATACTCAAAACATAATCAAAGCATTCAAGAAAGTATGGGATAACCTAGACAAACTTTGACAAGTTTCTTATTTATCGATAATAACTATGAAGATAGAAAACAATTCACTAGAAATTTTAGGAAAGGAAGTATTTATGCTTCCTTTTTCTAAAAATGACATTACTGATAGATATTTATCCTGGCTAAATGACACTGAAGTAGTGAGCTACAGTAATCAACGGTTCATTAATCATACATATGATAGCAGTCTAAATTACCTGAATGGGTTCTCCAATTCAAAGAATAAATTTTTTAGTATCAATAAACTAAATAACAAAAAGATGATAGGTACAATGACTGCTTATGAATCGACAAACCATGGTGTGGTTGATATAGGGATTATGATTGGAGATAAATCTGTGTGGGGAAAAGGTTATGGGCAGGACGCATGGAGCACTATTCTTGAGTGGTATGCACAAAGAAAAGATATTCGTAAAATTACAGCCGGCACCTTAGCTTGCAACCATGGAATGATACGCCTTATGGAACGATCTGGAATGAAACTGGAAGCCACTAAGAAAAAACAAGAAATAGTTGATGGCTTACCAGAAGATATTTTATATTACAGTAAGTTCTCTAATGTTTGATTTATCAAAACCTGTTGCTGTAGTTTGTCATGACGCTGGGGCAACTAACATCATATTAAGTTGGCTCAAAGAAAAGGAGATATCTAACCTTAGAGCAGTAATGAGAGGACCCGCTAAAAAATTATGGCAAGAATACTTTCCTGAGATCTCTTTATATAATGATATAGAGACAGCAGTTAAAGAGTGTAAAACTATCATTAGTGGCACAGGGTGGGCTACTGATATCGAATACAAAGCACGAGAACTTGCCAAAAATAAAAAGTTGCGATCAATCGCTATTATTGATCACTGGGTTAACTATCCGGAAAGATTTTATAGAAATAATATTCAAATCCTACCAGATGAGTTTTGGGTGTCTGATAAGTATGCTTATATAGAAGCCACAAAACACTTCCCTGAGGAGTCCATTAAATTAATAAATAATTACTACTTAGAGAACCAACTAGCCAAAATAAGTACTTATGATACGGTGACTCCTCATGAGTTTTTGTATCTACTGGAACCAATTTTTAACACATGGGGAAGGGAAATTTCCGGAGAATTTCAGGCATTAAACTATTTCATGGAAAATATAGATAAACTAAATATACCAGAGAAAATTAATTTAAGGTTAAGACCTCATCCTTCTGAAAGCTCAGAAAAATACAAAGAATGGGTAGCTAAGAATATAAATAAAGCCTCAATTACAATTGATGATTTCACTCCTTTAGCTGAATCAATAGGAAAGGCTAAATGGATTGGAGGCTGTGAGTCCTATGCTTTAGCCGTTTCATTAGCTGCTAAAAAACAGGTTTTTTGCACACTTCCCCCATGGGCTAACAACTGTAGATTACCTCAAAAAGAAATATTACATATCAAGGATCTATGATTCTTATATATAATATGAGCTTTTATTTAGGTATAACTAATGAAGAAATTTCTAAGACACTTTTACTTACCCTCACGACAAATAATGGTTTTAATTAAGCTTTCTCAAATTACACATAAAACACCAATAATAGGCGGCATTACCTCTCTATTTTTAGATAACATTATTTTATATGTCTTTGGGGCAGAACTTAAATCACCATCCTTGGAGATCAAAGAACTTATTATTGGACACACGACTGGAGTGGTCTTAGGAGGCAATGGCATCAAGTGCTCAGGGAAACTACATATGAGTTCTGGGGTAGTATTTGGCAGGCGTTATGGTGACAATACAAGTGAAAGACCTATATTTAACATAAGAGGGGACTTAACTATTGGTGCTAACTCAGTCTTACTAGGACCGTTGAATATTAATGGCCCGGTGATTATTGGAGCAATGAGCTTAGTGACAAAGGATATAGAAGAACCTGGCATATATGTTGGCATCCCAGCAAAAAAAATTAAGGACTTGTAACATGAGCAATATCATAAAGATTCTTTCTTTTATTAGATGGAGAACTAAAGCAATTAGAAAAATAACAAAGTTGTTTTATTCCTTCTCTCGTAACAGCTTACAAACAACGAATCCAGATAGTCAGTTAGAATCAAAAAACCTTATTTTGGAGACACTCAAAAAAGAGGCTTTTGTTAAAATAAAACAAAAAAACACTCCTAATATTGATATTAGGCTACTGAAAGGGATCCAAGGAAAGCAAGCCTTTGTTGATGTCGGGGAGAAGTACTGGCCAGACCTGAAATCAGTAGTTTTGGATATTCTTGATAACACACTAGTCTCAGATGCAGTTTTAAAGTACTTCAATAAAAAACCATGGTTGTGGAATATTTCTTTAAACTATAGTGAGCCCAAAAATGAAATAACAGGAAGTCAACTTTGGCATTTTGATTATGGAGACACTAAACAACTACATATTATGATTTATTTCAATGACGTTGATATAGAAACAGGTCCATTTACATTTTTAAATAAAAAATTATCTTCTTCTATAAAACGATCTAAGTTCTTCATCGAGAGACTTACGGATAAAGATCTACTCGATACTTACAATATTGATGCCCAAGATAGCGCCATAAGGCTTACTG
>CALGNA010000035.1 GCA_937958795.1 uncultured Bdellovibrionales bacterium
TTCAATTTCTTCGTCTGTAGCAAGCTCTATCAGCTTTAAACCACTAAGTAGATCTGCTTTGGTTTCCAAGTAAAATATCTCATCAAGCTCTCCTTTAAAATCAAAAACTGCGCCTAAATTTTCTCCGCTTGCATTTAGCCAAACATCTACCCTGTCTTCATCCAGAATATTAAATGCTGAAATATAATGAATTCGTGCTTGGCAAAGCTCAGATTCTACTTCTGACTTACAAGTCTCAACACTAAGTGCGCCTTCAAAAAAATCAATTAAAAAACTAAAAGGCCCAATATCAGAGTCTTTCTTAAAAACAGGAACGGCGTCATTTCTTATTGTTTCATTAAGGCTCATGATTAGGCTCTTATTTGATTCAACAAATGATTTAAAACTATCTACTACACCCACACTATTAATTAACTGACAAAAATCACCTATGAACGCAATATCAGCTGTAGTCTCTTCTTCAACACCTGCTTCCTGATTCATTTTAGTAATGTCACCAAAGACAGACTCTAATAAACCCGCTTCACAAGCACCCAAAATAGCATTAGCACCATAGACAATATTTAGGAGGTTCATTGTTCCAACTTCTAAGTTAATCCCTATAGAACCTAGTGCATTCTCTTTATTAGAACCAATTGCAAGATCTATCTCAATTGCGTTCAAATCAATTTCCCCTAAAGGAACACCTACATAATCAGCCAGCTTAAAAACTCCAAAATTTGAGAGCTTCCCATTTACTCCAATTTCGTAATTTTGCGTATCATAGTTTAATGGTGTTACATTTTTTGAAGCATCAAACGCATCTACACTGATTGCTAAATTTACATCCACCTGATCAACATCTGCTGTTGGCAAACCTAAACTTGCTAATTTAACCTTTAGCTTTGCTACCGTAAGATCAGATAGATTTTGTACTTTTTTATTTACAATATCAATTTGAATAGGGTTTTCACTTAAAAGGGTCATAAAATCTGAAGCATCTGGATTAGCTGGATTAAAAATTTTGGTTTGCGCTATCTCTAGATTTTCTATAAAAAGTTCTGCATCTGTTTTATCATCTGCATCAGTCCTCTGAGATACTTTAGTCTCTCCAAACGCTAAACAGCTTAAACCCATACAAAGCATTGCAATTAAAAACTTTTTCATCAGCTCTCCTATCGAAATATAAATAAAACAAAATTGTTTTCTCAGGAGGAACTCACATCTTGAATCTTATAAAACAAGACACAGGTCAGAATAATGAAAATTTAGATATGATACTATTTAGAATGTTAATGAATTATTAATAAATGTTTGTAAGTTAAAAAACATAGAAAATCTGTAAGAACTATGAACAACAAAGACTCTAAACATGGAAACCTTAATGTAAGCACTTAAAAAATAAGCCTTATCACTTAAACATCAATTTCTATTCATAACAAAAAACATATAAACTCTTGTAAAGCCACAAGAAGAAAACCGTGATGAATAGAGTAGATTTTACAATCAAAAATCTACTCACATAGGGATTGCCGAGGACAATTTGTAATATAAAAAATATTTAGGGAAATATAAGTAACTATTGGACTAAATCCGAAGCCCTAATCCATATAACTCTATTTAATTATTTAAGTGAGGGTTAGGCGGAGGAGTAGCTGGGAAAGGGTTGATAGCAGGAAAAGGTAAAATAGCACCCTGAGCCTGAGTAGCTCCAACTGCGTTCTGAACAGGCTGCTGAGTACTTTGAGTAGATGCGCCTGATCCATACAAACAACCTGCTACATTGCTATCAAAACGACCTGAGGAATCTATACAATTGTTAACTTGAGTTAAATCTGAAATCAACATGATGTGACTACTTGGCACACTAACCCCTCTATTCCCTCTACTCAAAACACCTACAATGCTATTTGAAGCATCTAGTATTGGCGAGCCAGAGGCATTAGCCAATGTATACCCATGATCAGGTCCCAAAACATCAAGACTCATAGCTAATATATTTGTACCATAACCACTATGAGTTACTTCACTAGGCTTATACGTAAACTGACCCGAAAGCTTTTTCATATAAAAAGGCGAGTATAAATCCCCTGCATAACCTATATTTGCCCTTTGAGCTAATTCCGGAATTAGAATATTTGGGAAAGATTTTCCAAAATCATTATAACTCATATCTAATTCTAAAATTACTAAATCTGCCGTAAACTCTTTTAACTCAGCAAAAACTACAGTCGCTGTAACACTTCCTCCTTGCATAGCGAAAGATATATTTGTTCTATGGCCAGGGTATATGTAAGTGTACTCACGCATTTGTTCAGTAGGATAAACATAACAATGAGCTGCAGACGCGAGTAACACTTTTGCCGTCCCATTATAATTAATTGAAGGCTTAAATACTATTCCATTACAAGGCATGCCCAAATAGTTAAAAACAAATGAAGAACTAGGAGCCATTACTGGTTGCCCAAAAACTAACGGACTTTCAAAAAGATTTGGCTGCTGCTGCGAGAAAGATGAAATATGAAATATGAAATATGAAATAATGACACAAGTATAAAAATAATAAAATTAAACATAATTTACTTTATACTAATCTTGAGATATTTAGATTTTTAAGAATTTTTTTCAACAGTATAACATTTTCTTGATATAAAACTACTAAAAATAGGAATACTCTCAAGATTATATTTAGAAATTTATTATAAATAACGTGAACAGATTATCGCCGTACCCAGCTCTTAATTTTCATATACTTAAACTATACTAAACTAAAGTTTTTTTAATTAATTTTAATATTCAGTTTGATATTCAGTTTAATACTTAGAATTTATATCTTTTATAACTGAACCCAAATCCTCATTTAAACTCAAACTGCTCATATTAATTGCAGCAGAAGTACCTAAACTATCTTCTTTTAATGTATGTACATCAATCATACCATACTCATTTTCATCAAATGTATGTGTCACTAAGCCATAAATTGTGATCTTACCATCCTCTGCTTCAGTAAATACAGGACCACCGGAAACACCCCACCATCCAGAACAGGTGGTGTCTTCTAAAATTCCAATATAGCCAGTTCTTTTTTCAGTTTGAGTAACTCGACCACTACTGCCTGTTGCTCTGCACTCCGTAGAAATGACCCTATCTACTCTCCCACTTGGTTGAGGCTGTGGAAAACCTATCAGACTTAACTCCTGACCTTCGTTCATTTTTTCTAATTTTATATCTACATGAGCAAGATCAATTTTTCCCTTTGTTACAATGGGATCATAGAGAATGTATGCGAGATCATTGTCTCCTGTATCCAAATGAACAGACATCTCACTTGCGTCCTTAGAAATAGTTATTTTTTCATTTTCACTTAAATCAAATTCTAAATATTTTTTATCTAAAAAATTATTCTTTAATAAATTATCGCTGCTACTATTATACTCAGCCTCATCGCCTGCACTCACCGCATCTCCGGGCATAACTCCTATGCAGTGCTTGGCAGTAATAGCGATTCCATGACGGTAAATCCAAACAGCACAAGAGGTGTGCACTTCGTTCATATTTCTGAGCTTGCCTACCCAATGGTATTTTGCGGTAACCTCTCGTTTTCCTTCCACCCCAGGCCTATTCGCCCAATCAATCTCACTATCAGCTAAGACAGATTGAGTAAAAAATAAAAATGAGATCGTTAACAGTGTATTTTTCTTAAAATTAAACATTTTTGTAAATTACCACAGAACTGTTCATTGAAAAAAAAATTATACTTTTTACAATCAAAAACAGACAACTTGTCATAGTGTACAAAATTTAAACAATTGAGATTACGTAATATGAAAGCTGTATCTATATATCTAACAGCAACAGCTTATACCGAACTCAACTTCAGTTGAAGCAGATAAAAGATGACTTCTATATCTAACTGAATGTCTAACTTAGCTTGTTGGAGTTCTTGTTCAGATAAGCCATCTCGGATTTCGTATTTTTTTCGGACTAAGACTTTGATTGCACTTTGGCCTTTACTAACGCCTTTTTTAAAAAAAATCTCATACTTTTTCTTTAAAACTCTCTTTTCTAAAGCACCCAAAAGGGGATCTGGCCACTTCCAATAATAATCAAATGAAACCCAATCTGTTTTAACAACTTTTTCTTCAAAGTTATTTCGGATCAATGGAAACTCTAAAAAGACCTTCTGACTTGCTTCCCAAAAAGTATCATAATCAACATAAAAGACTCTCGTTTGAACCGGAAAGTTTACTTCTCTAGCAGAAGCCGAAAGACTTACAAGAAGTCCGCCAAAGAAAAAAATTAAACAATAAAGACTCTGAGTAAAAAAAGAAAAAGAAGAACACTTAAGACCCTCTCCTCTTTTTCTACATAGCATAAATATCACCTAAAGCATTTACAAAAACAGATTGTGAAATAGCATTTTTATAAATCGCGGTAGATGGGAAAATATGGATTGTGAGCTGTAAACCAGCAACTGGGTCATCTCTTTCGCCAACATTTACAGGCTCATGCATTTCAACCATTGAACTTAAAGACCACATCCAAAAAGTATAGATACCTTTAGGAATGATCATAACATTCCGTAAGTACTGTCCCTTACCATTGTATTTTCCACCTGGAGTAAAAACGAGCTGAAAAGAATAATCTATAACTTTTAGGCCAAGACCATTCTTTAGTTTATAGTTAAAGTCATAAGTCCTAGGTCTATTCCAACTTGAAAATTCACTCCAACAGTCTGCTTGAGGTGGAACAACATGAGCCCTTTGATCAATATCTAAATCAACAATAGATTTACCGGCCAGGACGACATCCCAAACTTTTCGACCAAATAAAAAGATACCTTCAAATTCCTCCACCAACTCAGCTAAACCGGCAGCCTCACCAACAGCACCTGCTATATATGAAGCTGTAGGATTCGCCGCTGCAGCAGAACGGGTTGTTGATTGAGTTGGTGATGCAATACTTTGCTTGCGGTCTTTCCAATCCTTTAGCTCACAGTTGCTACCACTTGATGGAGTCGACATTGCCTGTCTTGTTATACTTTGAGTTTGGAGACCTATGGAGTCTGACTGTACTTCTTTAATGGATAGCTCAGAGTTTAAAGCACATGTCGTTGTTCTTTTTCCAAAACCAAAGTTTTGGGTACAACTTTCTCCTGTGGTTTTAATAAAAGTGTGATCTCCAAGCTCTGCATGACCTGAAATATGAAAACTAAAAAACGCCACGATCAGTAAAAAAGAAATAAATAAGACTCTAAAACGGATCTGATGTCTCAAGCTTGGCCCCCTTCCTTGGGTATGGTTTTAAGATAAGGACGTCCTGTCCCTTCCTTTATTCTAGGCCTTCTCCTGTCTACAGCAAGGAGAATATTGCATCGCGTTATGTGTTATACTTGAATCCTAACAAATAGTGGAAAGCTCCATATATATCAAAAACTTAGAAAGCCGCAAAGCCCTCAGTTTGACAGACATGGCAGCCCCATATAGTTATTGATTCTTGATTTTTGTCTTTATTTTTAATGTGGCGGAGTAGCTCAGCTGGTTAGAGCAGTGGAATCATAATCCACGTGTCGGGGGTTCAAGTCCCTCCTCCGCTACCAAATTTTACTGATTACTGTTTAGAATGTGTTGCCGTAAATTTCGACTGTCCATTATGAATAAGATCTTCAACTGAGATTTTTTGTCGGCTATTATCTGCATATATTGCTGTTAAAAACCAAACCCCATTTTCTTCTGCTAGCTCAAGATTAATAAAAAACCTTGCTTCTAGATTTTGATCATCACTAATAAGCTTATCAGTTGGTAACTTAACATCTACATTGTCGTTTGCACTTACTCCAAGCTCTTTTAAAAGTTGCGTGTTAGCTCTCTCTTTTGCGTGTTCAACTTGTTTATACTGATCATTTAATTCTGCTGTTTTATCAATTATTTGATTATTAAAACTAAAGAAAGTTAAGTTCTTGTGCTTAGAGGGACCACGGCCCGTCTCAATGACAACTCCTAAAACCCAAGTCTTAAACGGTCCGTATCCATCCAATGGAATAAATGAAAATAATTGAGGATGATCTACACTTATTTCTGTTTTTGATATTATATACTCGCTATTTTTGAGAGAACACGATGAATAAATTCTTGCTTCATCTCCGTGTCTTTCCAATGACACTGATACCAAAGGCGGATGATCCGTAAAGTCACAAGCACTTCCTGGCTCCTGCGCTTGAACAATTAAACTACTCATTACAAATAGTACAGAAACACCCACAAACTTAAATAATCTTGATAACATATAAATAATCCTCATTTTACTATTTTCTATAGTGAAGCCTTAACTATAAAGGCTTCTTAATAAAATGGGATATGATTGTAAAACTTACAGGTCTCTTAATCTATAAAATATTAGCAGCTAGTTCAGCTAACTCAGATCGCTCACCCTTTAATAGGGATACATGAGCTGCTATTGGATAGTCTTTAAATTTCTCAACAGAGTGACTTAACCCACTATTGGCACTGTCTACATAAGGATTATCGATCTGAAATCGGTCACCCGTTAAGACAACCTTTGTTCCAGCACCAGCCCTTGTTACAATGGTTTTAATCTCATGAGGTGTTAAATTTTGTGCCTCATCTACAATTAGATACTGATTAGGGATACTTCGACCTCTAATATAAGTTAAAGGCTCAATATTTAACATACCCTGATGAATCAATTCTTGAGCTCTTCCAGAAGCTTTTTTATCTGCACCCATTAAAAACTCAACGTTATCAAAAATAGGCTGCATCCACGGATTTAGTTTTTGCTCAACATCCCCTGGCAAAAACCCAATGTCTTTTCCCATTGGAAAAATAGGTCTTGAAACCAAGAGTCTCTGAAAACGTCCTTCATCTAAGGTCTTATATAAACCCGCAGCTAAGGCCAATAAGGTTTTTCCTGTTCCAGCTTTTCCTACCAAAGAAACAAATGAAACCTCATCGTTTAGTAAAGCATCTAAAGCAAAACTTTGCTCTACGTTCCTAGGGTGTATGCCCCAGATACTCTCTGTAGGGGATATTAAAGGAACAATAGCTTGTTGCGACTCAGAATAACGACCTATAGCACTGTGGTTTGCATTCGATTTATCTTTCATGACCACATACTGATTTGCTAAAAGCTTAATATTTGCTGGGCAAGTTAAAGCCTTATCAGAATAGAACTGATCTACAAGGTGAGACTCTAATTCTACCTCTAAACGACCTGAATAAAAATCTTCATCAGCTGATGAACCTTGCTGATCTGGCTCATAATCAGTTGCCTCTACACCAAAGACATCTGCTTTAATTCTTAAATTAATATCTTTACTAATAAGCTGAACAACTTCATTAGGGTGCTGTTTTTGCAAAGAAAGAGCTAAGCCTAAGATTCTATTGTCAACTTTATCTTCTAAAAGACCGCTTGGAATGCCTTCAAGGTTGCCATCTGTAGATATAAATATCTTAGAGGTGGAATTGTCGATCTCAACACCTTGAGAAAGCTTTCCTTTTGACCTCAATACATCAACAAAGCGACTAAAATGCCTAGCGTTTCTGCCGTTCTCTCCAAGATCACGCTTAAAACGATCTATCTCTTCAATAACAGAGATAGGTATATGCACGTCTGAATCATGAAACTTCGTCAGTGCTACGGCATCAAAAAGGATGACATTTGTATCAATAACTACTTTTGGGCGCTGGTTTGTTTTTTGTACTATATTCACACTTAATATTTCATCTTATGGAAATAAAAAAGTACAGTACTTTCTTCTAGGAATTGAATTAGGTCTGATTTAAATTTGAAACCATGACATCACCGCTATCACCGCGTAGACTGGTGCTCACCGTTTCAATAAATTTCACAAAATGAAATAAAGCATCTTCATTCACGGTTCCTTTAACAAAAGCTCCACCATGTCTGATAACCTGCTCATCTTCAATAGTTCTAACATTTGCAGCTGTTACATAAAATGGAAAATAGGTTTTGTGATTTAAATAAACTCTCATTGGGATTTCTTCTCCTGACTTGAACCCACCCATCTTAACAGGCAAATCAAAAGCCACACCATTATCAGAAATATCGTAAAGAGCGACTTTAACAAGACCTACACCAGGCAAAACGACAAATGCACCAATAAATTCTGTTAAAATCGTCCGTTTCACATTTCTTCTGTCATTACGAATAGTAGCTTCTCTTCTTTGAGTCATGTCATGAACAGAAGATGGTTCGCTTAGATCAGTCGAAGCTTTAGCTTTAGACTTATCTATAGACTCACTCTTTTCTTGAGTCTGTTCCAATCTAGAATTCAGATTTATTATATTATTATCAGAACTCATTACCCATCCCCCAATGCAAAGCTCAATATCTTTTCGGAAATTTTAATGAAAAACTTGAATCATTTTAAGACACTCGAAGTTTTTCTAAATAAAATAAGTATGTTACAGAGCACATTTTATTTCATGTACTAAATCTCATACATTTTTATGCTGCTATATCCCCAATCGTAACCCTGTTTCGTCCATTCTCTTTAGAATAATAAAGAGCTTTATCTGCACTATCAAAAAGCTCACTCCACCCAGCACCTTTAGGAGGCCTATAAGAAACACCTAAAGATATTGCAATATTGATATTGACTCCTGAGAACATAAAATCATAGTCATTTATAGTTTCTCTAATTCTTTCAGCAATTTGATTGGCTAACTCAATCGGAGTACCTGACAGAACCAAGGCGTATTCCTCACCACCATAACGTGCAAAAAAGTCTTCAGCCCTAATAAGCTTATCTTTTACTAAACGAGCTATTTGAGTAATGACGTAGTCACCTGCTGCGTGGCCATAAGTATCATTTACTTTTTTAAAATGATCGATATCAAACATAATAAGCGATAAACCCTGATCTGTTAAATCTGATCTTTTAAACGCCTCAGGAATATAAGACATCAAAGCACCCTTATTATAAATTTGAGTCATTGTATCGTACTGGCCTCTATCGAAGGACTTTTTATTTGTTATAGACTCAAGACTCCCTCTTTCTAAATACTTAAAAATAACATTACCAGTTTTAATCTGTGCATTGTGACTCAGTAAGGTTGGCTGCATTGGTTCGATCTTAATATTATTTATAAAAGTAGAGTTTGTAGACTCTAAGTCCATAATATAAACCTTATCACCTTCGATTAAGATTTTTGCATGTGAGTTACTAATACTCCTATCATTAACGAAAACACTGCACTTAGGCGCTCTTCCTAAATCATATGCTGTATCTTCTAATGACCACTGTTTTCCGATGCTAGTAGGAGGGCCCACAAGTAAAACTAAGCTTGGAGGGATCTTTCCAGCATTATCTAAAACTTTTTTTAAAGTTACACTCGTTAAGATACTTGTTTTTTCAAAGTCATCATCCTGATCATCATCAAACATTTTTTATTTTCTCCTCATTTAACTCTCTAGCTAAATCTCTTACTAAGTAAGGGTAACAGGACATTTTCATCAAAGCTCCTCTCCCTCGACTAAAGAAAGAGCAACTTTTAAAGTTTCTATTGTTTTAACTAGCCTTTTGTTCTGGTCCTTCTGAGATTGTTGCAACTTATCAAAGTCCATTCTCTCTCTCTCAAGGCGATCTTCTAAATCTTGAAACTGCTTTTTTAACTCCAAAAACCTCTTATCTTTGTCTTCACAAATAGCCTCAGTGTCTTTCTTCATAATTTCAAGGCGAGATTCTAGCTCTCTTTCTCTTCTTCGAACACGATCAAATGAACCAGACAATCTCTGTTTATAAGAATCAATCTCTTCTTCTAATTCTTTTGATATTTTTTCTTGATTTGAAAATTTAGTTTTATAAACTTCAATTTTCCCTAATAAATCTTTTTCTAATTTATCTTCTTTTACCGAGTGACTCTTTTGGCTCTCCATCAAAGCATCGTATTTTCCTTGATACTTTTGACACAAATGAGCCAACTCTTCGTTATCTTTACGTAACTCAAGACATTCTTTTTCCAGATTATTGATACGCTTTTGAGCAATTTCTAAAAATTCTGATTCATCATAATTTGAAAGCTCAGGTAATGATTCCCCTTGGAACCCTGACATACGCTTAGGTACATTTTCTACACTGGAAACACTTTTTTCAAGATCATCAGTTTTTCTTTTAGCACTCCTAGGGCTTTTAAAATTAAAAACTTGATCATCAGAAACCTTGGACTTTTCCGTAGAAAGCTTCCTGTTTTTTGACCTTTTTTTAGCTTTAGATTGCACTGCAGTTTTAAGGCGCGGCTTGGTCTTTGTTTTAGTTTTCGAAACTGTAACCTGAGTCTTATCCAACTGTTCTTTTGAAACAACCATACTAGCAATTGTTTTCTCTTCTCCATCCTCAAGTCTTGATTCAGATTTAGAAGCTTTTGGACTTTGTTTCTTTTTAGGAGGCCTTGGAGGTTTGCTTGCTGCTAATAATTCTCCCTCAGCATCTAATTCTTTTAACAATGAAAGCAAAGTATCTTCATTCTGAGTTTGCTCTTCAATTGACTCCAAAAAACTCTCTTCTTCACTTAAACTTCCGTCAATTCCTTGCTCTTCTTCAATTTCAGCTAACATCATTTCAAGTTCATCATCTTCATTAAGATCATCACTTTCACCTAAATCAACACCAACTGTAAATGCACTCAGCTCTTCTTTAGCTAGCAGATCATCATGGGCTAATGCACTCTTTGTCCCAATGGTACTTAATTCAAACGCAGATAGCTCCGTTTTTGACTCTTCAAATATTGAAACCTCAGTAAAACCCTTATCAAAATCAGCCTCTCTATTTGAGAGACCAGATGACTCACCTAAATCTATGTCTTGCATGGAGGTCTTATCTAACAAGGCATCACTCTCATCAAAACCATTAAAACCATCAGATAAATCTTGAGGGTCCTCTTCTAAGTTTTCAACTTTACTAAGAATGGTTTTTTGGGCCTTGTCCGTCTCTTTTGCGTCCAATAGGTTACTAAAGAAGTCATCGACATCTTTAGGAGCCTTTAATGATGTTTTTGCTTTTTTGCCCATATATAAACCCTTACTAAGGACTATCGGCATTATTGAGTGAACCAAAAAAAAAGTCTCATATTGATATGAGACTTTTTTGAGCTTGCTTACATAAACTTATCAGGTCTTTTAAACCACTAAATAAAATGACTTAATTATTGATACACACGTAATCTTTCTCCAAGAAAACACCCTTTAAAGATGAGCTCGAATTTTTTAAATCTGTTACATCTATTAATTCAAGTAACTCTTCTCTACTCGTCAAAGCATCCAACTCCTCTTGCTCAATATGCAAGTGATCTAATCCTTTAACCGTTCTAATATTTTTTAAGCTCTTAAACTCGCTAAAATTCTGAAAACTAAAGGTCTTTGAACAGGTTCGCGCGACTTCACCTATAACTGGAACTTTAAGGACAAAAGTAAAACCTGTATCATATAAAAAATTAGGAATTGGAACTAAACCCATAGTTGGCCTGTTATGACTATCAAAATCTAATGTTACAATACCTGTAGTCGAGTCACCAGTTAAACCAGTAAATGAATAAGTCAGGTTCTTTAGATCAATATTACTACTGTTACTTGCATTAATATCAACTTCCATAACAGCAAGAAGACCCTCTCCGGATTCAAGGTCTGCTGGTACAGCGCTCATATTATTATAAATACTAGCCCCAACTGTCTTCATTTTTAATTGAACGTTATTAGCAGTAAGGTCTACCGCATAAGCATTCATTGCAAAACACAAAACCAAAGTGCTCAAAACTATTTTAATCATTATTACATTCCTCAAAGTTAATTTCCTGAAAATATTAAATCTTTTAAAGCTTTATACTAAATCAATTGAGTCTAAACAGGTTCTTTATTGTAAACTTTTCACAAACCTCGAACTCTCGACTTCGCCATAGTAGCTTATTTTTATTTACACAAGGCTTCTTTCATGGTCAAAGTATTAACTTTTCCTCTTTTGATGTTAAACGTCGTTTTTTCAGTTTGTATTTCAGATGAAGTACAAATCGGAGAAATTAATTCTATTAGTTTTTCAACCGAACATCAATCTATTGCTGAGGCTATTGAACTCACAAGTTGTGATCAAATTAAGGTCGACAGCCAATATAGTGCTTTTTTTTATGAGTTTTCACCTGATGAATCCAGAATGCTCTCACCTGATAAAGACGTACAGGGTTACTTTTTTGATGGAGAACATGTTTTTAAATTTCAATCTAAATCAACATTTTGCACCAGCTCTGATCAAACATATTGCAGTTTATTTTCACAAAACCAAACTCCTGCTAAAGTTAACCCAGATAAAGAAGCTGAGTTAAAAGAATACTTTACAACTGCATATCCGTTGAATGAATACCGTAAAGAATCTGCAGTTCAAGAACTCCTTACTAAACACTCCATAACTGAGAATAGTTTGGATATAACTGAGAATAGTTTAAATAAGTTTTTCGTAAATTCATTTGATACGCACCCGGCGACTCTCTTAAGATTCACAAGAATTAAAATACACGACAATGTTATTACGTGTGAAGAAGATTTTATGTCTCCAGGGTGTTCAATACAAATCTCTACCCCTGATGACTCTGAAAATGTGACGACCTATATTGAAGAAGATTTTTGTACAAAAATAGATGATAATAGAACTGTTTTCATTCACGAGTAAAGTCAGCTTCACAAATATCAAATTTGATCCAGCTCTCTTAAAGTGAGTATTTATCAGAAAGTTAGATATATAAAACGCCACAAACTTTACCCATGTAAACCTAAACACTCAACTTATCTGGATGTCCCTCAAAGGTTGAATTCAATTGACCGCAAGCTGCAAAAATATCATCTCCGCGTGTTTTTCTTAAAAGCACGTGGACACCTTTTCGATATAAAAATCTTTGAAACTTTTCGACCTGGTCTGCATCTGGTTTTATAAAGCCAGAATCAGGATGCTCGTTAAACGGTATTAAATTAAACTTACAATCAATGGTCTTAGAGATCTCAAAAAGCCTATGGGCATCTTCTAAAGAGTCTGTAACCCCTTTTAAAAGAACATATTCAAATGTTACAGGTGATCCTGATTCTTTTACGTTTTCACGACAGGCTTCAATTAAAGTCGCCATATTCCATTTGTTATTAATGGGCATAATTTGAGATCTGATCCTGTCCGTTGTTCCATTTAAACTGACAGCTAATCTTGCACCTGATTCTGTCACCATTGGGATCAGCGGTACAATCCCTGAGGTTGAAACTGTGATTCTTTTTTTAGAAAGCTGAATCCCAATGGGATCTGTCACTATGTCTATAAAACCAAACACACCTTCTGGGTTATCCAAAGGCTCACCCATACCCATGAAAACGATATTAGAAATCTGCCCATGGCCTTGCTCTTCTAATATTCTATTCACTTCGACAAATTGGCTGACTATGTGTTCTGACCCGAGTCGTTTTTTGAGCTTTTGCTTGCCCGTAAAGCAAAATTTACACCCCAAATTACATCCCACCTCAGATGACACACAAAGAGTCTTCCTAGAGTTGGTTCCTTCCATGGGGATCATGACAGTCTCTACAGTTAAACCATCACCAACTGAGAATAAAAACTTCTGAGTTCCATCCTTACTAATACGATGATCTACGATAGGAGTTGGGTTAAAATGAAACCACTCTTTGGCTTTTGTACGAAACAAAACAGCCAAATCTGTCATTTGCTCTAAATCATAGGTCTTTTTAGCATAGACCCATTTAAAAAGCTGTCTGGCCCTGAATTTTTTCTCACCCTGTGACTCCATAAAGTCCTCTAGTTCTTTAAGAGTAAAAGAGAAAATAGAGAACTTTTGAGGATTAAGAGCCTTATCTGCTACCGAATTATTTAAAACTTCTGTCGTCATAAACTCCCCTATAACTCTATTATTTGGAAATTACAAAATTTTGGAAAATTTTGGAAAAAAACAGTTGAATTCAAGACAATGTGTCCTCATAACTTGCAGCACAGTGAGCTTGAAGAAGTAAGCTAGAAGAGTAGACTTTAAGAAATAGGTTTGAAAGAACAAACTCGAAAGAATATGCTTGAGAGAAGACAGCTAAACACCTTAGACTTAGAATTCTGCAAGAGAACTTCATCTAATGTGAAGTCACAGGAGTGCAAAAATGGAAGCTAATCATTCACCATCGGACCCTTTGAGGTCGAACCCTTTTTTCCAAAACACCTTAAGCATGCTTGAAAGAGTTGGAAGCAAAGTCCAAATCAACCCTAATGTTTTAGACACGCTTAAGTTACCAAGACGTATTATCACCGTCAGCATCCCTGTAAGAATGGATGATAACAGTCAAATGATCTTTACGGGCCACAGAGTCCAACACAACCAAACTTTAGGACCCTTCAAAGGTGGTATTCGTTTTCACCCTCAAGTAGACGTCGGCGAAGTTGCTGCCCTAGCCAGTCTTATGACTTTTAAAAACTCACTTCTAAATCTACCACTTGGTGGAGCAAAAGGTGGCGTTAGTGTCGACCCAGCAAAATTGTCTATGTCTGAAAAAGAGCGCCTGACTCGAAGATTTACAAGAGAAATTGGCCCCTTTATTGGACATGACAAAGATATCCCTGCACCAGATGTAGGAACAGACTCTCAAACTATGGCTTGGATGATGGATACTTACTCTCTTGATTCAGGCTTTTCCCAAACCGGTGTTGTAACGGGTAAGCCAATTGAAGTCGGCGGATCAAAAGGCCGTGATGCAGCTACGGGCTTAGGCGTTGTATTTACCATGGAAAAAGCTTTGCATGTGCGAGGAATATCTCTTGATAAAGCTACATTAGCTATTCAAGGCTTTGGCAAAGTAGGAATGCATGCAGCCATCGAAGCAGATTCTTTAGGGATTAAAGTTGTTGCAGTCAGTGATGTTTCTTGTGGAATTTATAACCCTGAGGGACTTAACGTACAGAAGGTCGTTAACTATATCTCTGAAAACAGATCTCTTAAAGGCTACCCAGAGGCAGCAGAAATTACCAATGAAGAACTCCTGTCTTTAAAAGTAGACGTGTTAGCACCTTGTGCACTTGAGAGTGTAATTACTTCAGAAAACGCAGCAGATGTTCAAGCTAATATTATAGTTGAAGGTGCAAATGGTCCACTTTCTCATGAGGCAGACCTGATCCTTCAAGAAAACAATGTTCTCGTTGTTCCTGATATTTTAGCAAATGGTGGCGGGGTTGTGGTTTCTTACTTTGAGTGGGTCCAAGATATCGTATGGCTTTTTTGGGAAGAACACGAAGTCAGAAGCAAACTTAAACAGATCATGACTCAGTGTTTTGATAAAGTTTGGGACTTTGCTCAAAAAGAAAAAAGTTTAGATTTAAGAACAGCCGCTATGTCTGTTTCTTTGAAACGCCTTGAGCACGCAATGAAATTAAGAGGACAAGCGTGGTAAGCTATTCTCGTTGCAAAAAGAATTTAATCAAATGATCAAACCATGGCTTTGCATCCCGAGTTCAATAAGTCACAAAATAGCCCCCAAGGCTCTGAACCTTATAACTCCACTTCTAAAATCTGAAGGCAAGCCAACTCATAAAAACCCTCTTAGATGGAGGGACCTTACATTCCCCAATCGACTTGGAACTGCTGCAGGTTTAGATAAAGAAGGCACCCAGGTTTCTTCTTGGTGGAAATGGGGCATTGGGTTTCAAGAGGTCGGGACTATTACCCCTCTGCCTCAAAAACCTAACCCCGGGACAATCATAAAAAGATACAATAATGAACAGATTGTTTGGAACAAAATGGGGTTTCCTAGCTCTGGCTTTGAAGTAGCTAAAACTCAACTTCTAAAACTACCTCAAAAAAAACCAACTCCCTTATTTATAAATATTGGAAAAAATAGAGACACCACTAACAAAGAAGCTTTCGAGGATTACAAAAAAGGACTTCTAGCTTTTTCAAATATTGCAGATGTATTTGTCCTCAACTTAAGCTCCCCTAATACAAAAGGCTTACGAGATCTTCTCTTGCCAGAAGCCTTGCATGACTTTTTAGTCGTCAAATTAAGAAGCTTTTTAAATGAAAACAACTTAAAACAACCCATTTTACTTAAAGTCTCCCCAGACATGGATTTAAATCAGATCAAGTCTATTCTTAAAATTAGCCATGAAGCCAACATTGATGGTTGGGTTCTAACAAATACAACCGCCCAAAGAGATACTTTCAAACAAGCACCCAAAGAAGGCGGCCTCTCTGGAAAAGCCCTCACTAAGCTTTCCAGAGATTTTCTTACAACCTGGATGGAGGAACTCAAGCATCTAAAATTTGAGAAAAAACCTCTTGTCATTTCTGTTGGGGGTGTCTCTGACTCTCAAGAGTTTCAAACAAGACTCTCAATTGGTGCTGACCTCGTTCAAATCTACTCAAGTCTCATATTTAAAGGCCCAGGACTCATTCATAAGATTTTATAATTTCTTTTCAAGTTTCCAAAGCTTTAACCCAGCCACCCCAATGACAGACACTGGCAAGCTTGTTAAAGTTTGTATGTGATTAAGAAAAAGTCTCGAAATTGGATCCCTGTTGTAACCGCCCTCATGAAAAAAGGGGACAGCGTATTGCTGGGTCTTAGGCCAACAGGCTTTAATCTTGCTGGCTACTGGGAGTTCCCAGGTGGAAAAATGGAACCTGGGGAAACCCCTCAAGAGAGCTTAAAAAGAGAGCTTCAAGAGGAACTTGGCATTGAGGCCACTATTGGTCAGATCAAACTCACAGCAACCCATTTTTACGGTGCCACAGGTATTCTTCTCCTGTTTTTTGATGTCCCCTACTGGAAAGGTGAACCTAAAACAGTTCATCACTCAGGCTTAAAGTGGGTTAAAATAAAAGACATTCCAAATGAGAAACTTCCAGAGGCCAACCACCTGGTACTAGATCAAATTCTTGAAGCCTTAGATCCTGGCGGACGGATTAGAGCAGGAAGCGAAGATTCTGAAAAAAAACAAGAATTCATTGATAAGAATTCTAAATCTAACAGCTGAGGCTGTTCAAAGCTTATCTACCTGATTTACGACCTCATAAGCCTTTCATAGTTGGTCCTACGGTCTATACATTCAAAAATAACTTCGAAAATAAGTGCTAGTAAAATTGCTGGAATGGCACCCATTAAAATCAACCTTGTATCTGCCATTGTTAACCCCATAACAATAAACTCCCCCAAACCGCCAGCTCCAATAAAGGCTGCTAAGGTGGCAGTACCCACATTAATCACTGCAGCAGAACGAATACCAGCCAAGATAACTGGCCATGCAAGCGGAAAGCGAACTTTAATCATAACCTGTTTTTGGGTCATACCAAGCGCTTCACCTAAACTGATCAATTGAGGATCAACCTGTCTCAAACCAATGAGAGCATTTCTCATTATAGGAAGTAGTGAATATAAAAACAAAGCAACGAAAGCTGGCTTTACGCCTATCCCAAAAATAGGGATCAACAGCGCAAGCAAAGCAATAGATGGCACTGTTTGAAATAGGCCTGCAAGAGAAGTAACAACATCTTGAAGCTTAGGATGTCTCCACAACACAATCATTAAAGGCAAAGTAAAAAGAATAGCGCTAAATAAACCAACTAAAACCAAGATTAAATGCCTTCTCAGCTTGTGAAAAATTTCATCTAGCATCGAAATATCATTTGCTCTAACTTGATTTTCTTTAATTAAGCCTTTTGACTTTAAAAATTCGGTTGCAACATCTGAAGGGTCCATTTTATCAATCTCAACAGCGGCATTTAGGTTTCTCATCTCCTCATTTGATAAGCTAAGGTCTACACTTGCTAAATAGATTCTTAATTTTTCGGGAAGCGACTTATGAGCTAAAAAACCAGCTTTGTATTCAGGGAAAAAACCTAAATCATCCTCTAATACCTTTAAATCATACATCTTAACTTTTGCATCCGTTGTATAGATTTCAATAAATTGCACATTTTCTTTTTCTAAAGCAGAAAAACTTAACAAATGATCCATAGGAGTCATCTTGTGATTTAAACTATATGCCTTTGCTAACCCAATCCAACCATCCTCTCTTTTTGAAAACTCAAAACTACCTGAAGCCACCCACAATGGATAATCTTTTAAATCTGATATTTTCGTTAGTTTAAATTTATGAAACAACAACTTTGAAATTGCTATTCCATAATTATTTTGAAACTTAAAAACATCCTCATAATATAAATTTTTATCATTTAGCATCGAATTTATTTTATGAATGTCAGACATCTTGCGAGATGGAGCTTCTACTTCTAGCTCTTTAGCTAATATTGTCCCAGTAATTGTACCTGTGTATTCAGGATAAATTTGGATCTCATTATTTTTTAATGCCTCAAAAGCAATAAAAGTCCCACCAAGGCCCTTTTTAAGATCGACCTCATAACCCTGTGCTTCAATAAGTTGCCCTAGGATTTCAGCTAGAACATAAGACTCTGTAAACATTTTTGAGCCAACCGTAATTTTATTAGCAGACGCAATATTTAATAAAAACAAGCTACTCAACACCCAGAGTGATAAACTAAAGTTTATAATTTTAAAAGGAGCCAAAAAACTGCCTCCCGAATTCAGACAAATCAGATGTCTCATTATTAAAGTTACCTTGATCCGTCATTTTTCCTGCATTTAGCAAAATATAAAAATCACATAGGTTTCTAGCTTCAGATAAACTATGAGTCACAAATAGAACTGAAATTCCTATCTTTTTTAAATAGCCCGAGAACTCCTCAAGAAGTTCTTTTTTTAACATCTGATCCAAGGCACTAAAAGGCTCATCTAACACTAGCAACTGAGGCTTAATAAATAATGCCCTAGCTAAAGCCACTCTTTGCTTTTGTCCGCCTGAAACCTGAGCACTGGATCTGTCTAATAAATTTTTATTTAAATCAAAAATTTGTAAAACTTCATCTAAACGCTCTTCAATCTGACCCTCAGTCCAATTTAAGAGTCGTGCTTGCAAGATAATATTATCTCTTACTTTTAGGTGAGGGAACAAAAGGCTGCCTTGATTTACATATCCAAGACTCCGTCTAAATAAAATATTATCTAATAAAGACAAATCTTTACTTTTATACCTCAGCTCTCCTGTATACTTTTCTATACCCATTAAAACTTTTAATAAGGTCGTTTTTCCAGATCCACTAGGCCCTAATATGGACAAAGCTTGGCCACTTAGAAGGTTAAAAGAAATTTGATCCAAGACCTTTAGTGAACTCTTTTGGACTGAAACATGACGTAGGTCATAAAGTTCCTCTTGATTTTTCATAGAAAAGTCCTAAAAAGTAGGCTAAATACCTGAATATTCTTCACTTTTAATTATTTCCCTTCATAATATGAGGTGAGAGGTAAAGTTGCCACAAGCAACTCAACAAGGAGTTATCATGACAAAGGCTGAATTAATAGATAAGTTTTCCGAAAAAGCCCAAGTAACAAGGGTTAAAGCCGAAATCATTATCAATATTGTTTTTGACTCCATGGTAGAAGCACTTGTTGATAATGAGAGAATTGAAATCAGAGGCTTTGGCTCATTTGTAAACAGAGATTATAAAGCCTATCAAGGCCGTAACCCTCGTACAGGCGAACCTATTCAGGTTAAACCTAAAAAAACTCCTTTCTTTAAAGCAGGTAAAGAGCTTAAGAAAAACTTAAATAGCTAAAAAATACTGTTTATCACAAACTTCGTTTACTAATATAAATACAGATGATAAGAGGTCGCAATATCTTCAAGCAGCTTATTAATCCCTTGTTTAGAACCTTCGTATTTAAACACACTCCACTGAGCATCATGAATCTTAGGCAAAGCATTTGGGTCTGCTGACTTTAAAGCAACCTCATCTCCATATACGCCGCTTAGTACTTTATTAATGATTGAGTTTTGCCACTGCAAAGATTGACTGCGGTATCCATTAAATAAATCAGAAGTTGGTCTCCAAACAGTATTTATTGGGACAGGAACATATTTTGGGGTTCTAACATAGACTTCAATTATTCCAGGTGATGACGATGCTGGGTAATCAAAATAAATATAAGCTGACAGCCTTGGCGACTTAGCAGCATCTAAATCATAGATAATTTCTGCAAAAGGCACGACTTTTTTCATATCTAACTGAAAATTATTTTCAAGCTCTTCAGCACCAGCTTTTCGCACTTGTCCATCTTGTAATAAATATTTTTTCATACCTCTTTGAGAAACACTCATTAAAGTATCTCTTGTTAACTTAAGCAATTGAAGCTCATTAAAAGAGACACCACTATTATCAGCAGTAAGACCATCTATTA
>CALGNA010000036.1 GCA_937958795.1 uncultured Bdellovibrionales bacterium
TTACACCTTCTCCACAGTTATTAGAAGCCTATACATATTATTGGAAAGCAAATAAAGACAATATTGAGGTGACATACTCTCTAGCTAGTTTGCTTAATAAAGCGGATAAAAAAGAAGAGGCCATAAAGTACTTTCAAACTATTTCTGAGATGCCTGTTAGAAAGTTAACTGAAGATCAAGTGAAGCTTGTTGATTTGGCACTAGAAGAAAATATTTTATGGGCCGAATCCTTAAAAAATATACCAAAAAGAAAGTTAGCATATTTAACTTACCTTAAAAAGTCTCCTACTAAGACTCGTGCTGATCAGATCAATTATCAGTTAGCAAGTTTGGAGTATGAGTCTAATAATTACGAGGCAGCAGCGGATAAATTTTATTCTTATGCTAAAGGTACAAAGTCTAATACAGAAGAAATACAAAAGTTAAAGCTTCAGGCAGCAGATTTAGCTTTAGATAGTTTAGTGTTAGCAAAAAACCAAGATGTTAAAATTACAAAATGGTCAGCTGAGTTTGCTGACTTGTTTCCTTCTAAATCAAATGAATTTTCTTCAGTTTCTAGAAAATCTGCATTAAATAAATCTGCGGAGCTAGCTCAAGGAACAATGGAGCAGAAGAAAGAGGCTTTAAAATTACTAGGACAAACTGATTGGAAATCTTCAGAGTCTCCTGAGAAATTAATGGCTCTTAAGAATCAAATTATTTTGAGTGAAGAGGTAGGAGAAATTGCTCAATCTAGGATGAAGTTAAAAGAGTATATGTTAGACTCTACTCTTAGTGAAGATGATAAAAATTGGGCTCATTTAAAATATGCCTATTACTCAGAGTTGTTATTTGATTTCGAGGGAGCTATTACAAGTCTTTCGATGCTTACAGAGAAAGCAATGCCAACAGATAAAAAGCTCTTAAGACAGGCTGTTCTTAGAGATTTAAGTTCTAAAACAGAAAATCAGTATGCTTTGCAGTTTATCAAAGATTATCCAGAAAGAGATGAAAGTCTTTCTTTGGCTAACCAATTTTATGATGAAAATGCTACATGGGCTTCTTTTGAAAGTTTCAAAGATGTTTTTATTAAAAATAAGGCCGTGTATTCAGAAAAATTAGCAAGTCTTTTTGGAAAATCTTCTGACTATGGAAAAGTAGTAGAGCATTTAGCGCCTGTAAAAGATGACGTATCAACTCTGTGGCCTTCAGCTTTAAATAGAATAGTATTTTGGAAAAACAATGCAAGTACTTTTGAGCGCATACAAAAGCATGTTGTGAATGCGGATACAGATAAACAGTTAGGGGAAACCTTAACTCAGCGTTTGGCTTATATGGAAGAATTACAAGCCCTTGTTAATAAAGGGATTGAATCTAAGGATGGAGTCTTACAGGCAGCATTGTTTGAACTTACATCTAAAGAGTATCAGCGTTTTTACGATGAAGTGATGAGTTTACCACTTCCGGAGGGTTTAACTCAAGATGAACAAATGCAATATATGCAGTTGCTATCTGAGAAAACAACACCTTATCAAGTTCAAGCAGAAGAGTTAAATAAGAAAATTGATGAATTTTGGGTTAATAGCGACTCTCTTAAAAAGGACTGGAGGAAGAGCCTTAAATTAGATGATGGCCTTTATGCTGTTTATCAATCAAGTTTTGCAATTTTAAAAGAAGCGGTTCCAAAGTCACATAAGTCTAGTTGGAAAAAGTTTCAGGACGAGGCTGCTCAAGAGAGATTAGCTCTTAAACAGGATGTTACGTCTAAGTCTGACCATAAACTAGCTTTAGATACTAAGAAGAGAAAGCAGTGGTCGGAATTAAGATCCATGGTTATAAAAGAGCCACTAAATGAAAAAGCTTTAGAGAAATTAATTAGTTTCGAATCTGGTTTAGATAGCAAAAGCAAAATGTTAAGCTTCTTAAATCAGAGACTTAAGCAGATAGCAGAATTGAATAACAAGCAGGAGGGGGAATCATGATAAAGTATTTGTTACTTATTTTATCTTTGAGTTTTGCTTTTTCAACAGTAGCGCAGTCAAAAGAGAAAAAGAAACGGGATACAAGTGCTGTTTCTTTTGAAGATTTGCTCGTAGTAGGTAAGCATCATTTTGCGGATGAAGCGGTTACCACTGTTGCAGGAGATACGGTATTAGAAGGGTTACTTGGTATTCGTAAAGACTATAGAGACCGTATTAAAGTTTCAGCTAATCAGTATTAAGGGGCCACGTCATGTCTTATGTTGTATTAAGAAATAAACAGGATGAAATTGTACGAGTTTTTGATACTGGTTCAGGTTCAACTTCTGATGGTTATAGAGTCTTTAGAGAGGTTGAGTCTGGAAGGCTTTTTGTTTCTCCAAAGTATGATTTTGATACCTATGAAGAAAGTGATGTCGTGCTTTTGGGAGATTTCAAGCAATCTACGGACCTTATCGGTAAGCCGCTTAGGCTTACGGATAACTTAAAACTTGAATGTTTGTCTGACCTTTCTGATGTTTCCATTGATGATGAGGTTGAGGAAGAGAGTTCAAAAACATGGTTTGGAAGTGTTACTGGAAGTTTCTTGTCAGCACTATTATTGTTACTTATTTTTAGAATGATTCCCGATCCGGTTATTGAAGTAAAAGAAGAAGTGAAACAAGAAGTTGTAAAAATTATTAAGGCTAAGCCTCCCGCTCCAGTTGTTAGGATGAAAGTACCACCGAGTAATAGACAGGTGATTACATCACGACCAAACAAGGCTGTTGCCCCTAAGAAGGTTGTTAAAAAATCTGTTAAACGTTTAGGTGCACTTTCTGTGCTCGGTTCCAGTAGTAAAAGTGCTACAAGTCAAAAAGGCGGAATTAACTTAGGGCAAGCAGTTACGTCAGCAGGCCCTGGACTTGGCGGAGGAACCCAAGGTTCTGGTGGCGTACAAACATCTTTATACGGTAAAGGTATTCTGTCAGCACCAGTTGGTGTTGGTGGTAATGTTAAAGGTGCTGGAGGCTATGGAACTAAAGGAAAAGGTGGAGGAAAAGCGGGTTATGGTAAGTTGCAACTTACAGGTTCTGCAGGTTCAAGCATTGTTCCTTTAGGAAGAGAAGTTATTGTTGGTGGTGGCTTAGAAAAAGACCTTATATCAGCAGTTATACGCAAAAATATGGGCCAAATACGTTTTTGTTATGAACGAGGTCTTCAAACAAACCCTAGGTTGCAAGGTAGAGTAACAACTGCGTTCTCTATTGGTCCTGATGGTCGTGTAAAGACTGCAAGAGTAAAGAACTCTTCTGTCAGATCGTCACAAGTTGAGGGTTGTATTATATCTAGAATTAAATCTTGGAAGTTTCCAACACCAGAAGGTGGAGTTTCTGTGCCTGTTGATTTCCCATTCTTACTTAATAAAAAAGGACAAAGCTAATGTTTTTAGAGAAGTTTAAAAGTACTTTTATATATGTAACTTTTTTTGCAATTATAATGAGCTTATTAGTGAGTTGTGCTCAGGATCCACTAAAGGATTATTCTGATCAAGTAAGAAACCCAACTTTGCTACAGCTACCTCCTGATAAGCAACCAGCTACACGTATTGATATGTTTTCAATCCCTCAGTTAGCTCATAAAACTGCTTTTATGTGTCAAGAGGGTATCGAGTGTAGTCACGAGTTCGATGTTTTTCATGAGGTTCGAGACAATGACTTTAACTTTGAAGTTAAACTCGATAAGCCTGTAGAGGGGGTTGTGATTGAGTTGGTTTCTGAGAGTGCTGCATTTAGAAACTTCGGTTTAACAGAGGAGGAAATCCAGGCTGCTGAAGTAGAGCAAGGCGAGGATTTTGTAGCTGCAGATAAAAGTCAACCAAGGCACAAAAAGTATCGTATTAAGTGGACTCCAAGTAAAAACCTTGTGTTTGGAAAAAGAGTATCAACTTATGTGATGAAGTTGCAGATTCATATTACGGATACCAACAGTGAGTTTGTGACTTTACATAACCAAGAGATGTCCTTTTTTATAATGGATAAGCCTGACGGAATTAAATTTATTGGCATTGAGATGAAAGAAGCAACCTTAAATGAAGATGGTACAAGGTATGTTTTAAGTTCAAGTACTGACCGAGAGCTCTTTAAAACTGACGGAGTTAAGTTTATAAATGTTTTAGAAGGAAAGAGACACGAATTTGAAGCTGTTTTTCATATGAACCCTGAATCTTTCTCTGCTTCGGATTTTACTGTTTTTTCTAATAGAGAAGAATGCACAAATTCGGCGCTGTTAAATCCAGATGAGGACGACTCTGGACTTACGATTGAAGAAGTAGATCAAAGAGATCTCAATAAGCTAACTGTTATAAACTTTCCACAAGTAGCATCAAATACTTATGATACCTGTGATTTAGGTTACTATCTTACTCAAACTCGAACTCAGGCAAAAGCTACAAAAGTTAATTTAGTTCAAGATGAAGAAGGAAATTCTGTAACTGAAATCAGAATGAAGTACTCTATTGATTTAGAAGATGCTGAGCTTTCTCATGATGTCAAAACTTGTTATTTGAGCCTTCAAGCCATAACAGACTACGGAAACAGTTCTGACATAAGT
>CALGNA010000037.1 GCA_937958795.1 uncultured Bdellovibrionales bacterium
CCATAATCTGAATATAGAGAAGAGCGTCGATACTAATCGATACGTTATCTTTTGTGATAACATCTTGGCGTTCGATATCAAGGACAGTCTCTCTCATGTCGATTCTACTAGTTGGATAGATGATCCCATTTGAAACCCAAAAAATATCTCGAGGTCGATCAATAAATGGAACAACAACATTTAAGCCGTTTGTTAAGGTCGAATTATAACTACCGAGCCTTTCCATGATGATACATTCACTTTGTCTCACGATTCTAATGCTCTTCACTAGAGCAACTAAGCCGATAAAGGCAAAAACGAGAGCTGCAAAAACGCCTAAACCCATTTTGGTGTCCTTTTGTTGTAAGTTATTTTTACTAAGTTATCTAAGTATCCTAAGACCTATCTTGAGTAAAGAAGCGGTACTATAGGTTTCTATTGAAAGCTAAGGCAAAGAGTGTTCTCTGTCTGTTTTTTTATTTTGGAGAATTTTCTTGAGGCTCATGTGAGATAGCCTCTATAACAACTGAGTTTCCAGTCAGCGTGATGACTTTTACTATTGTGCCAACTTGAAAGCTTTGCTCTTTGCTGTAGGCCTTCCACTCATCACCATATACTTTTACATATCCAGGGGATTGAGGTGAGATTGCAGTCATAACCTTTGCTTCCTTACCTATAAGGCTAGCAGAGTTGGTTTTGATTTTGTTCTTATTAAACATGGGTCTGAGGTACTTTTGACACCAAAAGAAAAAGCCTAAAGTTACAAAGGACAAAAAAACCAATTGAGCAACAGGGTCTTTAAAGACAAGAGAAAAGAGGGCAGTGAGAGCAAAACTCAGCCCAATAGGAAAGAAGTAAAAAACTGGGAAAAAAAGTTCTAACAAGAGGCAGAGAAGTGCAAAAAGTGTATATATGAGCCAACTATCCATGTTAGGATCCTATCACATTTGACCCGCTTGTAAACTGCGATCAAGCTTTTGATGAAATGATACTCTTAAGGATAGTCCTATGGCTGCATTGACCCCATTTGATAAGAAACTCAGAAGAATCGGAGCTTGGCTCCTGGTACTTCTTTCTATTGTAACGGCTTATTTATTTTATTCTTTTATTGCTATTCGATCTGAGTATTCTGTGGATCAGTTTAAGCAGCCCGATCACCCTATAGTGGTAAGGAGTCAGAAGGTTTTAGACAAATTTGGGATTGAAGATAGAGATGCCTATCAGGTTTTACTTAGGCAAGAAGAGTCATGGGTTAATAAACCTATGGTCCTTGAACAGTTAAGGGATTATGTAAGTAAAATACAGGATCAGCCTGGGGTTGAAAAAGTCATTTCTTTGGCTACGTTCCCGTTGTACCAAGAGGATGAGGATCTTTTAGAAGTTGTCGACTTAGTTGATGTGATGGTGGGGCAAAATAAAACCTGGTCTGATTTACCTTTTCATCCAGTTTTACAAGGTCAGCTGATCAGTCCGGACTTTAAAAGTACATTAGTCGTTGTAGTTCCTGAACAGTCTTTAGGTATTGAAGATCACTTAAATTTGATGGATTTTTTTAAAGTTCAATATCCAGATAAGTCCGTATCTGTTGCTGTGGGTGGAAGTTCGGCGATTAAAGCTCAGATGAGTCATCGGCTGGATAGAGAAATTCTAAAGTTTATACTCTTATCTTTGCTCTGTGTTCTAGTCGTATTGTCTATTTTATTCCGTGGGTGGATGCCTGCAGTTTTAGCTCTTACTATTACAGCAGTTTGTAATATTGTTGTCATGGGTGCTTTATCTCTTTTAGGCTTTAAGTTTACAGTTTTATCTTCGACACTGCCTGTTCTAATTATGGTGGTGACTGTAGCTATTGTGACTCATACATTATCAAAATTAAGTCGACTCTATGGTAAAAGAAAGTCCTCTAAACCTACTTTTATATTTTTAACATTAAAAGATTTATATTTAGCTCATATGTTAACGGCATTAACAACATCAGTAGGGTTCGCAACTTTTCTATCTTCTGATGCTCCAATAATCAAAGACTATGGTGCTTCTGTTTCGTTAGGGCTTTTAATGACAATGGTTGTAACTCTTTGTTTGTTGCCGTCTATGTTAGTGTGGATGCCTCCGATTCGAAAGAGAAACTTTAAATTACCGGGGCTTGGCTTTTCTCCTAAATTTATTAAAGTCCTAGCTCTTTTGTTTTGCTCTGCTTTGATAGGGAGTTCTTTGTTGAAAACAAGGGGCCAAATTAATTGGAATGTCCAAATGCTTAAGGATTTACCAGATGCGGACGAAGCACGTAAGGTCTCGGAGTATGTAGCAAGTCATATGGGTGGATTACTTCCGCTGCATGTTTCAATTTTTTTGGAACAGATACCTAAGGATTGGTCACATCCAGATCAATTTGAAAAGTTAGATACTATTGCGGGTGAACTAAGGGGCTGGTCCGAGCTTAAGTCTGTTACGAGTGGCGCTGATTATTTAAGGCTTATAGATGAGAAAAGTCGTTTGCCATCATCTGAGGATGATTTTTTTGAAAAAGAGTTTTTATATACATTAGCAGAATCTAACCCAATGGAATCCTATTTTGCAGATGATCTGAGGAGAGCCCGATATAGTATTTTAATGGATGACCTAGGGGCTCTTGATCAGAAAAAAGTTTTAGAACGACTACAGGTTTTCCTCGATCAGCGTTTTCCGGAGGCAAGAGTTGAGTTACAAGGTAAGGTTGTAACGGTTCACCCTATGGGTTTTGAGCTTTCTAAAGAACTGATGTCAGGGTTCTTTACTGCCATGGGACTTATATTCTTGCTCTTGATAATAGTGTTTAAAAGCATGAGTTGGCCTCTAGTTGCTGTCATTCCAAATTTACTTCCAGCTATTATGATATACTTTGGATTGAGTTTATTCCAAATACCAGTGCGGCCACCAATAGCTATTATTTTTGCCATATCATTGGGCTTAGCCTTTGATAACACGGTTTATTTACTCCAAAGATTAAAGAAGATCGTAAAAGGGAAGGTTGTTCGGAAGAGGCATGTTATAAAAGCATTTAATGAAGAAAGAGGGCCCTGTTTAGTGGCGAGTTTGAGCCTTATGTTAGGTTTTTCTGTTTTTTTAACTTCAGAGTTTAATATGAATAGGAGTTTTGGGGCCTTTATGTTACTTTCGTTATTTGCTGGTTTAGTGGGAGATTTAATCGTCTTGCCATTTGTTTTAAAAACGATGCCATGGTTACTGGATCCAAATGGAAAAACAAAGTGAGTTTAATCATATGAATTTTAAAAGCTTATATTCAATTCGATTTTATTGTTTATTTTTTAGTTTTATATTGAGTTTTTTAGGTTTTACCCAGTTTAGTACAGCCCTTCCTACGGCAGATCAGTTGGTAAAAAGAATTCAAGCCCAACATCAACCTGAGTACGAAAGAGCGCTATTTAATATGGATACCTTTAAGGGTGAAACCCTTAAATCCAATCGCTCAATAAGAATTTGGACACATTGGAATCACGCAGGTTACTTAGGTTTTCGCATGAAAATGTTAAAGCCAAAGAAAATTTTGAATTTAGGTGTCCTTGCTATTCGTAATAAGAAAAAAGCTCCCTTTCAGTATTGGATTTATTTGCCGTCATCCAAAAAAACGAGAGAGCTAAAGGGTGGTCAGAAAAAAGGCCGTTTTTTGGATACAGCTTTTAATTATGAAGATTTTGTGTGGAACAGGTACCAAAGTACAGACAATAAAGTGGTGGCTACCTCAGACCCCAATCAGGTTATGATGGTCAGTCAGAATGATGAAGGTGAGAAGTGTGAGTCATGGGTGGATCTTATTCATGATAGAGTCTTGAAAATTAAGTGCCATGATAAGAGAGGAAAGCATGTTAAAACCATTACTTTTGGAAATTACCTAAAAATAGCAGATCGATTTTGGAGGCCATACAAGGTTGTAGCTGAAGACCATGTTAAGAAAATTAAGACCATTTTAAAGGTTGAGGACTTGAATTTAGAGCCTTATAAGACGACTATTTTCTTGAAATCTAAGCTTTCTGTTCCGAGTTCCTAAAATATGTTACTGACTTATGTTCTTGACATATTTATGGTTTTCGAGAGAAACCTTATTAGAATATAAAAAAATGGCTGATACCTTAGGTTTAGCCTGTTTAGGAGAAATTTGTGGCTAAGATTGCAATGATTCAAAAAAACAACAGAAGAATGGAAGTTGTTGAGAGACACCGAGCTAAACGCTCGGAATTACGTAAAATTTTAAAAGATGCATCAGCTGATTGGGAGCAAAAAGACGAAGCTAGGAAAGCTATGAATCGTCTACCTCGTTACTCAATGGGTGTTCGTGTTCAAAATCGTTGTAGAATTACAGGGCGTCCTCGTGGATATCTAAGAAAATTTCAAATGTCTCGTATTGCTTTCCGTGAGCTTGCCTCAAGTGGTCAAATACCTGGAGTTACTAAGTCCAGCTGGTGATCAACTGTATTCATTCTATAAAATATAATGAAGGCTATCTGTTCTCAGGTGGCCTTTTTATATTTTAGGCTATGAAATTGAGTTTACTGCAGTAGGTCTATTATAAAAAAAAAGATATGATTCTAGACTCTTAGGTTCTTTATGTCCTAAAATATCTCTATGGATATTAAAAAGCTCAAGCTAGCTGAGAAAAGATTCATTAAAAGATATCCAGGTGGATTTAACCACCCCGAAATTGTTGAGTTAAAAAAGAAACATAATGTAGATAAGTGGATTTCTTTTGCAAAGGAAAACCTTTCTGAGGATTCATTCATTGATAAGCAAAAAATATTAGCTTCAGTGAGTAAAGTAGTAACAAGTTCATCGCTGGTATCTGTTTTTGAAAAACCAAAATATAGAGATTTTATAAAAGGACTTTCATTGTCAGAACAAAAGTTTTTTGTTTCTGCTTTAAATGAGCTTTTGCATGGTAAAGAGAAAGTGGGGTTTGAGTCTTGTTTAGAGCTGCTTGGACGAAATAAGTTAGCGAAGTGGACGTTAATAACGATTGTCCAGGCTTATTATAAACCAAAAACTGCCATTTTTGTAAAACCAACAACAACGAAAAACATAATAGACCACTATGGTATGGATTTAATTTATAAGCCTAAGCCTACGTGGAATTTTTATAAAAAGTATCGAATTGAAATTAATAAAATGAAAAAAGAGGTAGATAAATCACTATCACCAAATGGCCCTGCATTTACGGGGTTCCTAATGATGAGTTTTATGAGTGAATTAGATTGATGCAATGAGATTATTTAAGTTTAGTGTTAGAAAATTTTAGATGAGGGAGTATCTATGATTCGAGTCTTAATTTCTGTTTTTGTCGTTATGTGCAGCTTAAATGCAAACGCACAGTTTAAGCCATTTAGCTTAGACGAACCGTTGTTTGGTGAAGACTTAGGTTTTTTGTCTGAAATTGATTCAATTTTCGTAAATTATCATAGATGGGATTATCTTTTCGAAGAAGACTTTGAGTCTCCATATTATATGATGAATTCCATTGTGGATTATTATGGGTCTGCAATTGCTGTTTACATTGATAAGTGGGGCGGTCTATATTTGTCTGAGAATACTGCAGGATCTTCCTCGAGGACTCTTGTGAAGAGAAAGTTCATGCAAGCAACAATTGAAAAGTATAGTTGTATACTTAGGCAGAGTTGGGGGTGCGTTAGGAAGGTTCTTGTTCAGCCTTCTGGATGGACGAGGAACTCAGTTGTATATTTTCAGAGACTAATAGTTGAGAGTGTAGAGTCTGATGATTATCTAGAGTTAAATAATTTTGTTAGAAACCCGGATCATTATATTCATTACTTTTCAAGAGTTATAACTATGGAAGAAGGTACTGAAAATGAATTTCAACCTAGCAATTTTTATTCACTGGGTTTGGGAGATAAATTTGAGCTTTATTTTGTCTTGAAGGAGAGTTTAATTGAATCAAAACCTAAAGTATTAAAAATTGAATATATGATGGCAGGAGATATAAGGAATAATTCTGTTAATTTTCGTCCTGTATTTAGTGTCCTAAGTGAAGAAGAAGTGAATGGTTGGTGGAGGGAGATGTTTTATGTCTTTGAAAGAAACATAGAAAAAATCTCATCTAAAAATGTTGAAGTTGATGAGTAAAAAGCTCTTCTTTGGCAAAAGCCTTAGGTGCAATTAAAAAAAGGAACTCTTATTTGAGTTCCTTTTTTTTTCATAAGTTTATAAATTAAACCTAGAGACAGTTCATTAAGTAGGATCCACTCCAAGAGTTACTCATATCACTGTTCCTATGTAGGGATGTTTTTGCGTACGGCATAATTCTATAGTAGAAATCTCCTGCAGTAGTAAAGTAGGCTGATTTATCAGTTGTTGCTTTTAAAGCAGCTAATGATCCGACTTTTGTTGCAGTTTGGCCTCCTTCAAGTCGACATTTTGCCATATTAGGTGCATCAATCATTTTTTGTACTTTAAGTATTGGGCTAATCCTTTTTCCTTCTGATTGAAATGTAGTCCTTGTTTGGCGCTGATGAGAAAAACTTGCCATTGGGGTAAGTGTGTATATCCCAGCATCTCCCATTTTAACAGACATTTTATTATGATATGGAGTTCCTGCATTAAAGCTCTGTGGTCCACGTGCTCCATTTGGATTCATAACTTTGAAGTATACAGAGTTGTACTGAATTTTGTTACTGAAGATAAATACTCCAGGGTCATAGTCACAAAAAAGCGCTACTTGGTCTGCATCTTTTATGCAGCTAGGGTGATTATTCAAAGGATGATCTGGTGTAACGAGAGTGTCAGCTATACCAGTTAGTGATCCGTCTATGTCTCTTATGAAAACAGTGTAGGGAGAATCAGCCCACCCTTTAGCTCTGTAATTTAACCAGACTCTTCGTCTAGGTTCTGGGTCAAAATGAAGGCCTTTAACTTTATTTTCAAAACGATTAGCACCGCCAATCATAGTAAAGGGTATTGGGGTTATTTTTTTACTGCCATAGTAGACATCTGTAGAGGGGTAATCAAAAAAGTTAACATTATTGAGTTCAAATGGTCCATCATAAAGAATAACACCAGTTGGAACATTTGGTTTACTTGCAATAATGGCTTTATCTTTTTCTACAAAGTTTGGACTCATTCCAATTAAGTGACTGTTTTTAAACTGCTGACTATATGCAAGGAATAGATTCCAAAGGTTATCAGCTAAGATGGCATTGGTAAAAACCATTGCATCGGCACGAGTATAAATTCCGGCTCCAGAGTTTTTATATGCAGTCATCTTATTTATCAATGGTTTCTTTGGAGGCGCATAATGAGAAGAAGTAACCTTAAAATCTTCAGGGTTAAGTTTATTTCCTGTGTGGCTTCCATTGGGAGCTCCATCCCAAGTAATTCCAACACTAGAAGAGTGAGCTATATTAGAATCGAATTTCTTAGTGTTCATTCTAGCTGGAACTGAACAGTCTCCAGGTAGAGATGGGTTGCAAAGTTTCTTAGTGCTAAAAGCCATCCAGAAACCAGTTCCTTCAGAGCCAGATGCGATGTTGTCATAAATTTCATTATCTGGGTTAGAGACCCAATAAGTAGATGGTGCTGGGAACCTTAATGGTGTCCCTTTGAAATCTGATTCCAGAAGAGCTCGGTTAGCCGGAACTTTTTTAGAGATTAAACCAAGATTTCGCTTCATGACGTTGTTTCTTTCTGTGCCACTTTCAAAAAAGTACCCATGCCCAAAATGGTTATAGCAGTTGTTATTATCTACAAGAGTGCTGTTGGTGTGGTGGACAACAATACATCGTTGAAAACTGTTAGAAATAGCTGAATTTTTAATGAACTGTCCTGTTGCATTTCCAGCTAAGTGCCAATGAAAAGGGTACCTTCCAAGTTCGCCCATTCTTCCCATGTGTTCAAATTCTACGGAATCGATATAAGCTTTTCCTGTTCCCATGATCATCATATGAGCACCGCGAAGACTTGATTGAAAGTCGCCTTGGAAAGAGGAAATTTTTATATTTCGTGTTAAGTTTGCAACAATAGACCGTTCGTCTAATGTGATTGTGCTGGATCCTTTCTTATAGCCATAGGTGACACCATTATGAAGATGCTTAAGGGGAGTATTAAGAGTAATGCTTCTTTTGTCAGAACTTATAGAAACAATTCTAAACTGCTCTGCCTCATTCATATCCATAGAAGATGATGTAACAACAATTTTGTCGTTTACGCTCCAATTGACCGAGTTTTCTAAACTAAGTGTGCGCATGCCTTTAGTGGCTGTTTTAGAGAGTTTTGTCCTAGATAATTTTTGTTTTCCATAAAAATGGATTTGTCCACCCATATGAGAAACAAAAGCTCTTTGACCCATAGGCATGTTTTTCATGCCTCTTAGGGTGTATCCCTCTTTAAGTTTAATGTCTAAATTTCCAATGAATGGATTGTTTTTAGATCCACAATCAAAGCGACCCATGACCGATATGGCCTGTGCAACGATTGTTAGATTTTTATTCGATGGACAAACAAGTGTCCCCATGATTTTTAATTCTCTAACATCTATGCTTTTATCAAGTTCAAAAACTTTTCCTGCTGGAATAATTAAGTCTGGTCCGGTTTTAGGTAGGCTTGAAATTTTTCTTGAGCTAGGAACTTTAAATTCTCCAGATTTTTTTAATAAAGGAGAGATAGAGTTATGATTACTTCCTTTAATATATATGTTTTGCCCTTGGTGTGCGTTCCAGAAAGAAGATGCTAATGTGATATTAAATCTAAATTTAGTTCCAGTAGACTGACAGGATCCGTTAACTCCTTTTTCAGAGTCTTTGTTTGCGTTTCCAGTATGAATAAGTCTCATGTTTGCAGAACTGGTACCAAAATAGATATTAGCCTTTAGAGAGTTCTTATTTTTCTTTTCACATGTCCAGCCTCTGAGCGTGATGTTGTTATCCTTGTGATCAATTCCATCAAAAGCACCAATAATATTATTATTAATTGGTAGATCTATATATTTTGGGATAATGAAACTGCCCGAATGTTCAAGGATTTTATGACTGTTGTTTGTAGAAGATAGGCCTCTAATATAGACTTTTTTGTTTTGATATGATTTCCATTCATTTTCGGATAAAATAATTGTAAACTGATTTCTTCCATGGGAATTGTTGCAACTATTTTTGACGATAGAATTAGATTCACTGTTTGCTGTTTCTTCAATAATGAGGTTATTTGAATTGTTTGGATTATCAACGTAAACTTGTATATCCAAAGATTTATTTAGTTTAGTCTGACAAGCCCATCCTGAGATAGTTACGGCATTATTTATTGTAGAGACAGAGAGTAATTTTCCTATGACAGGTCCTACTGTAGGAGTGGGAGGAGTTACTGGTGGGGGATTTTGCCCAGGCGTGTTTGATAGACGTGGTATGGTAAATTGACCGCTTTTCCCGAGTTGATTATTTGGGTTTCTATTTAACGAGATACCATGGGCATATAGTTTTTTATTTTGATGTGTCTTCCAAAGGTTTTCTGAAAATTCAGTAGCAAATCTATGTTTATAAAAATTACTGCCACAAGCATTGGCAACGCCTTTTTCAGAAGTATTATTTGCAGTAATTGTCTTAAGTAGTACTCCTGAATTTTGATTGCCCCCTGCATAGAACTTAACTTGTACGGATTGTTTAATCCCAGAGCTACAGGCCCAACCAAAAGCTGTGAGTTTTCCATTTTTAATTCTGAGGCTATCAATATGGCCTTTTGTTTGGCTATTAGGATTGATGTTTGGGTTTGTTGGAGTAGGAGGTTTGGGAGGATTAACAGGAGGAGTGGTGCTGTTTGGATTTTTAGGAATCATGAAAAATCCACTTCTCTGAATTAATTTACTATTATTTGAAAAAATACCATGAATATAGAGTCTTTTATTCTGATGAGTCGCCCAAAGATTTTTTGGAATTTCGGTTTGAAATCTATGTTTACCTAATTTTGTGCCGCAAGTATTAGCAACGTATTCTCCTGAGATTGCGTTAGCTGCAGTTGTTGATAATAATGATCCAGAATTTTGATCTCCTCCAGCATAGAGTTTAACTTGAATAGATTGATTGATGCCTTTGCTGCAGGCCCAGCCATAAGCTGTAAGCTTTCCATTTTTAATACTTAGGCTATCTATATAGCCTTTAATTTGGGTACTTGGAGATGGGGTTGGATTTACAGGAGTCACTGGGCTTGAATTTTTAGGAATTGTAAAGGATCCGCTTTTTCCAAGTTGATTATTTGGGTTTCTATTTAACGAAATACCATGGGCATATAGTTTTTTATTTTGATGTGTCTTCCAAAGGTTTTCTGAAAATTC
>CALGNA010000038.1 GCA_937958795.1 uncultured Bdellovibrionales bacterium
AGACTCTGGGCTTGAGTGGTTAAATGAAACACCTCCAACTTCAATGCCACTTGAGGAGGTGGGCTCATTGCTGCTGAGTAGATCTAATGCTGGACCTGCATGTTTAAGATTTGCTAAAGTGAGGCTATGCTGATGAGTGACTCTGAGTCCTTTATTCTTTCTTTTTCTATTTACATATTCGTACTGAGTATTGACATGGTATGAAGTAGATTTAATGTCCTTGTCTTTTAATTTGAGTTTAGTTTTTAATATTTTTGAGAGACTTTGAGATATTCTTGCGTTTTCAGATTGAGCCACTTTTGAAGAAGTATTTTCTGTCCATACTGTATAGTTAATAATCGCTTGATTTGGTTGTACAGAAATTTGAGCACTTGCGTTTACAAGTATCAAATTAGGGTTGTCTGCACTAAAGCTTGTGTTTGAAAAAAGTAAAATAAAAGAAAAAACGGATAAATATTTAATTGTCGTGATTGTTTTGTTCATAACTGCCTTCTCTTTGGAGTTTACTCGTTACTAGATAAGAGTATTCATTATTGTCAGATAAATAAAGAAAACTGAGTATGAGGTCTAGGTGGTTGTAATTATGGGCTTGGCTTATGTTTGATCAGTTGTTGAGTCATTTTTCAATACTTGAACTTTTTTAACTCAGAGATCAAATCAGTAAAGATGCTTTCTTGTAGTTTTGATTTTTGATAAATCAGTTGGATGTCACGATAGAGTTTTGGTCTTAGTGACTTATATTGATGTGTAGGGAGAAGTTCCTTGGCAACACCAATTGGAATCAACCCGCATTGATCTGAATTTTTGACAATTTGAGCAATAGGCATAAAAGATTCTAATTCTCTAAAGTTAGAATGATAAAGGGTGTTTTTTGGATTAGTACTTAGTTTAGGTTTAATGTTTTTCCAAGTCTGTGAGGTTTTTTCTATGCACAAGATTGGAGAATTTAGCGCTTTAGATTGACCTGCTAAAACCATTTCCTCTTTAAGAAGATGATCTGAAATTAAAGAATACTGTTTTGTTGAAAAGTTTCCTGCGCAAATGCCCAAGTCATACTTGCTAGAGATGAGTCTTTCGATGATCTTTGGACTTCGATGAGTATGAAGTTGTACTTCAAGTCCTAGGGATTCAAAGATTGGCAAGAGTATTTTTGGACCCCATGTAGATAGTATGGATTCAGAAACTCCTATGCTGTATTTTTTTATACTGGGCTTAGTTTCTTCAAGTAAGGAATAGAGTTTTGTTATGAGCGGTTCTGACTGTTTAATGAGGGCAAGCCCCTCAATAGTGAGCACTGATTTCCGTCCTGATTTTTCAATGAGCTTTTTTTGATAAAAATTTTCTAAATTTGAGATTCTTTTACTAATAGCTGACTGGCTCAGTCTTAAATCGAGAGCGGCTTTATTCATGGATCCAAATTTATGTAAGCTTATAAGTGCTTCGAGATTATTTAGCATAATATATGAATTTATAGAATGTATTCTATTCTACCAATTCCCTTTTTTATTTTATTAATAACTATAAACTAAAAAAATACAACAGGAAATACAGCCTATCTGAAGGGGAGGGGAGATATGTTTTTAGTTGTCATAGTCGTTGTTTTAACAAGTACTTTGTCAGGTTTTATAGGCATGGGCGGTGGGATGATACTGATGGGCGTTTTAGCATCTGTATTGCCAGTGCAAAAATCCATGGTCATTCATGGATTTGTACAGTTGATTTCTAATTCTTCTAGGGCATATGGTTTAAGGCATCATATTTTTTGGAAAATACTGCCAGTATACTTTCTTGGAATGGTCTCTGCCTTGTTATTTTTGAGTCAATTGGTTTTTATGCCATCAAAACAGCTTATATTTATTTGTTTAGGTCTGTTCTCATTTATGACTATAGTATCTAAAAATTTTCTGTTTTTAGATATTACAAAAAATATGTATGCACTTGTATGTGGGTTTTTAGTGACAGTAGTTAAGTTAACCTGTGGTGCATCAGGGCCTTTACTTGATGTATTTTATCTTAACTCAAATTTGAATCGATTTGAAGTAATAGCAACTAAAGCCATAACCCAGTCTTTAGGGCATCTATTTAAAATTATATACTACAGTTGGTTTGTTGGAGGTCTTGTAAGAGATCCACAAAATTACAGTTACGTATTTTTATTTGGAGTTGGCTGTGCTGCTGTTTTGGGTACTAAAATTGGAAAGTCTATTTTAGGAAGACTAGAAGAGCAAAAGTTTAATAAATGGAGTCAGTATTTAATTTTAGTAATTGGATCTGTATTCCTTGTTAAGGGAGTCATGTTCTTTAAATGAGAACGGCCAAATAGGAACAAGGTGTTAGGTTCTTCTTGTTTCTAAGTCTGGCCTGAGTTAGAAGTTGAGTGCTTATAGTGCTGCATGATGCAGTATCGTAAAATATTCATGGAGGAATATCGTATGTCGTCTTTGTCTCTGTTCTTCTCGTTTTTTACCTTTTTGTTTTTCTTAAGTTTTTCAGCATTCTCTCAGTCACCACTAAATCGTCCTAGTAATATTGGTCTTGGTGTTTTTGTTGATTTTATCGATGCTGAATATGAGATGAATTTTAGTCAAATTACAGGTGCCGAAGAGGGTGAGAAGCAATATGAGATCAATGTAGTTTCATCTGTCATGTTAAATCAACTTGAAGATGGATATATCTTGTTTGATTTAAACCAAGATATACAAGAGGTGAAGATTGATGGGGTCGTTACAAATATTACTCAAGTGAAAACTCCAAATCATGGTCGATATGTTTCTCAGTTTCACCAAGTGAGTACGTTAACTGATAAAGGTTCACATACCTTAGAGGTTAAATCAAAAATGCAAATATGGACGAAGAACTTTGGGTTGTGGCTCAATGATTGGGCAGATAGAGAAATGTTAGAGCTCTATGTTGTTTCGAACCTACAGTATGATCAATATCCGATGACATTTAGCTTTAATGATAAGGATTTCTTTAAAGATAATTATGTATTTACTAACGGGACTGAAGTTGAAGATGAAGATAGTATAATTGCTCAGTTTCCCGAGTTTTCAAATGCATCCTCTGTATTTTTGCACCTAGTTCCTAGTGAAAACCTTACGGGTTTATACGAAACAACTTATAGCACTTTAGATGGACGAGAAATGAATGTGACGTTGTATTCTGATAACCAAAGCTATAGTTCAAGTGAGGAGCTCGAGGAGATCTACAAAAAACGTGTGGTTCCAGCAGTTAAAGATCTGGAAGAGACATGGGGGCCATGGCCACATGAAAGCTTGGTTTTAGTTTTTGATCAATGTGGAAGGTCAATGGAGCATTCTGGGGCTGCCAGGATTTGTAGATACGCTGCTATTGAGCATGAGCTAACCCATAGTTACTGGGGGCGTTCTATTTTTCCAGCAGACGGGAATAGCTCATGGTTTGATGAAGGGATTGCAACCTGGATAGATCACAGTCGTATTATGGAAGTGAGGTCTTCGTATATTGATACTGATTTATCTAATAATGGTGAGTACTTTAGAGCTACGAATCAATCCAGTTATACCAGTGGTGCCAGATTTTTAATTCAAGTTGGATATTTGTTGAATGCTGAAGAGCAAGTTGAAAAAACAAATAATGCATTAATGACCAAGTGTATGAAGTCATTTTATGATAAGTACGCATTCAAAACGATGACTTCACAAAATATTCTAGATCATATTGTTACGGATTGCTCAGATGGAACTAAGGCAGAAGAAATACGCAATTTGTTTACTCAATATATATTTTAGTTTGATTTCTGATTTTATACCCAATCTCAGTTAGGGGTTGGGTCACTGTCATTGTACGCAATGTACATGATTCAATTTAAATAAATATTCATGGAGGAGTATCATATGTCATCTTTGTCTCTGTTCTTCACTTTCGTTTTCTCTGTTCTTTTTTTAAGTTTTCCGTCTTTTGCTCAATCACCTTTAAACCGTCCTAGTAATATTGGTACTGGAGTCTTTGTAGATTTTATTGATGCAGAATATGATATGAGCTTTAGTGAGATTGCAGACGCGGTAGTAGGTGAGAAGCAATTCGAAATCAATGTGATCTCAGTTGTAACTTTAAATCAGCTTGAAGAAGGGTATATTTTATTTGATTTAAAACCAGATGTACTTGAAGTAATAGTTGACGGTGAGCGTACTCGATTAGATCAAGTTAAGACAGAACGGACATCTAGTGGTGTTTCCCAGTTTCATAAAGTCGGAAAATTTACGGATAAAGGATTACATACTTTAGTAGTTAAATCTAAAATGCAAATATGGACTAAGAATTTTGGTCTATGGTTAAATGATTGGGATGATAGAGCTATGTTAGAGCTCTATGTTGTTTCAAATCTTCAGTATGATCAATATCCTATGAGGTTTAAGCTGAATGGTAAAAGTTTTTTTAAAGATAGCCATGTGTTTACAAATGGAATTGAAGTGGAAGATGCAAATAGTATAGTGCTAGAGTTTCCTGATTTCTCGAACTCATCTTCGGTGTTTTTGAATGTTGTTCCTAATGAAAGCCTGAGTGGCTTATATCAAACAACTTATTTGACAGATGATGATCGTAAAATCGATGTTACTTTATATTCAAGCTCAGGCAGTTCTGATGAGGGTCTCGAAAAGACTTATAATGAGAGAGTTAAAGTAGCTCTATATGATTTAGAAAGGGATTGGGGAGCATGGCCTCATGATAGTTTGGTGTTAGCTTTCGATGACTGCAATAGATCGATGGAACATGCTGGAGCTGCACGTCTTTGTGAGCACAGTGCTATTGAACATGAGTTAGCACATAGTTATTGGGGGCGTGGTGTTTTTCCTGCAGATGGAAACAGTTCTTGGTTAGATGAAGGTATAGCAACCTGGATGGATCACAATCTTATTATGCAAGTAAGATCTTCGTATATTGATACAGACTTATCAAATAACGGAAAGTACTTTAGGGCTACAAACCAATCCAGTTATACAAGTGGTGCCAGGTTTTTAATTCAAGTTGGTTTTTTGTTGAATGCCGAAAAGCAGGTTGAAAGAACTGAGAATTGGTTGATGACTCAGTGTATGAGGTCTTTTTATGAAAAGTATTTATACAAGACCTTTATGTCTATAGATTTTTTAGATCATGTAGTTAATGATTGTTCGAATGGCAGTAGGGCTGATGAGATACGTAACTTATTTGCTAAATATATCTTCTGATTTGATTTTCTATTAAACACCCAGGGTTTTTAAATGACTGGGTGTTCATATTTGTATTGTGCTCGTAAAGCCATAGAATTTATTTATAATTCAGAGCAAAAATTTCTTGCAAATTCTAAAATCTCTTGATTGCTTGTAATTGTATTAGGAACTAGGCGTAATTCTGTTGAGTCATTTCTATACTCTATATAAACTTTTTTATCTTTGCACTCTAGTTCTCTCTCTATCACATAAAATATATATTGTCCTGCCAGAGGAACTGGTGGTTGGGAAGTGTTTTGTATTTTAGGGTTATGCATCTGAAGTTTGTTCTGTTGGTTTGTTGAATATTCTCTATATCGGGGATCAATTCTTAGCTCTATGAATTGAGTTGAATCAATTTGCTGAAGCGAATCAAAGTCATCTGTGAGGCAGGCTGTTTTGAAGTTATCATAAAACTTTTCAGCAGGTATGTCGTAGTTGAGGCCATAAATAGTCAATTGATACTTGCCGATGAGTTTGCCTGAGGGTTCGCTTTTATTTGGTTCAAAAAACTCTTTGTCTTGACTTATTGTTGTTAAAATATCTTGTGAGTTTGTCACTTGGTTTAAGTCCGGGCAAGAGTTTTCACCTATATAAGTTCCGGCTACAACGTAAGAATTATAGTTCTGTTCTTCCTCTTCAGGATAAAAGACAACAAGCCTTTTAAATGCAACATTATAAGAATAGGTGTGAAAGTTATCATTATCGACTGGTTCAATCATATCAAAGGTCAGTCTAGAGTTTGGGTGTTGTCCTTTTGTGCTTTTGGTTTTAACGAAGTTCAGACTGTAAGAATCTAATTCTATGCTTGTGTATAAGGTTTGATTTGTATCTAAGCCAGTAAGAGAAGAGTAGTTTGATGTGTTTTGTGTGACGGTTATATCTAAGTTATTATTATTTATTTTTATTGTTCCAGAAGAGATAAGCTTAGAGCTCGTGAGTTGTTCTTCGCACGTTCTATCTGAGAAAGTATTAGAATAGAGTTTGAAGTTTAGGTTTGAATTTGCTTCAGGGCTTACTTCTGAGATGTGCAAAGTATCAAATGAGCTTGATACAGGACCACCATCCATTGCTGAGGTGTCTTTACAGCGAGTTCTGTAGCTTCCTTTGGTGCTTTTATTGTTTACTTTAAATATGGACTGAATAGTATTTTCTGAATGGATAGGTTCAAGGCCTGCGCCACAGTTGTTAAAGAAGGCAACGATGATCGAAGTGGTAATTATTAGTATAAATAAATTTTTTTTCATATATTTAGTAAAGTTATAAGGGAATGATTTTTTTGACTATTGCAACTGGCCTTTGTGCTTGTCTTAAGGTTCGTTGTTAGGTTAAATTAAGCTTAAATCGCTTGGTGAATGTATCTGGTTTTTTTACAAGAGGCCATGGTCTTCAAGGTCAATGGTTTTGTTCTAAAGCTGGTGATGCTCTAACAATTATGATTTGAAAAAAAATAATGAGTAAATAGATAAGAAAAAGCTGGTGCCCGAGGCCAGACTTGAACTGGCACGACCGGTAAAGGTCGCAGGATTTTAAGTCCTGTGCGTCTACCAATTTCGCCACTCGGGCACAAAGATGGAAATGTAGTCGATTTTCTTCCAATGGGGAAGTCGCATGGAGAAGAATATGGCAGAGCGTAATAGAATTAAATTAGCTTTTTTTTGTATAATTGTTGTGATTGTAGGGTTTTTCTACTTTAAAGGCTGCTCGAGATCAAAAGTTGAGAATCCACCTCCCGAGGTTTCCATCAGTATAGACCAAGAGCTTCCTGATGAAGAACAAGTAATGGCAGATAAGGACTCAAAACTAGAACCTGCAGTGTCTAAGCAAGTAGCTATAGAGAGTATAGCCGTTGTTAAGAGTGATAAAAATCAAGCTCTTGTTGTAGACCCTGAAACTCTTGAGCTTGAAGAAGATTTAGATCTAATAAAGCAACAGAAGACAGAGCCGAAGTCTTGGACGTCAGGCCGAGTGTTAAAAACAGGCGAAGTGCTTATACATTCTGATGTTTTAATCGGTAAAGTTCCTAAGGATAAATTTGGTACAAATCAAAAATTAAAAGTAAAATACCCTGATGAGT
>CALGNA010000039.1 GCA_937958795.1 uncultured Bdellovibrionales bacterium
GAAGAAGAGCCTTTTTGTCTTATGCGACAAGAGAGGTGTGTAGAACATGAGCTTGTTTTGATGAGAGTGTCATCAGAACGTTTGAGGCAGACAGTTTCTTCGAAGAAATCTATTTGAGACATAAAGACATATTCAGAATAATAGGGCTCTAATATCGCTTGAACTTCAAGGTATAAACCCTCTAAATCACTGGATTTATAGATGGATTGATCTCTGTAGTCCCTTTCGTCACGAGTAGGGTTTGTAAATGGAGCTTCATAGGTCGATTTAGTTTGAAGGTAATTGCTCTTTGCTAAGGCAAGAATAGCGTCATCTGTAATGTCGCCCTTATGAGCAGCAAAACTGACAAAGCCATTTTCAAAGTAGCGAGCAGCTTTATGATCAATATCTTTGTCCATACGAAAGTTTAGCTTGGAGTTAGTAAAGTCTATTGTGTTGGTTTTAATTTGATAGTTGTAAATTTCTTCTAGTGTACTTTTCATGGAATGAGCCTTTAAGTTTATAGATATAGTTTGAACTTAACCGTATATAAGATGGTTTTCTAACCCACCTGCATTTTGCTGATGAGTAACGCGGGTCCACCCATGGAAACAGGTAGAGGTGCTTGATTGAGTTTTCCACATCCTCCAAAAGCGCTGCTGTTTTTAGAGTTTTCTGAACTAACATCTTCAATAAGTGAGAGAGTTTCAAAAACACTGCCTGTAATAACAGAGACTTTAACTGGTGTGGTAATTTTACCATTCTCAATTTTATATGCTTTTCTTGGAGCTATGGTAAAAGTAGAGAGTCCAGAGCCATGGTAGTAATCTGCCATATAAAGCCCATCATCTACCTTTTGAATAAGTTCATCCATTGGTGTTGTGCCCGGTTCAATAAAAGTACCTGTCATTCTTACGATGGGTTCATATTCAAAACCTATTGACCTTGAGTTTCCAGTTGGTTCTTCTTTTAGTTCTGCAGCAGTACGAATAGAATGGAGTCTTCCTTTTAAAATTCCGTTTTTAATAAGATAGGTTTTTTGAGTCGGAAAGCCTTCATCATCTATTGGGCAAAATCCAGAAGTTTCAGTTTCTGTTCCAGTATCTAAAATGGATAAACAATCCGATCCAACTTTGCTTCCGATCTCCCACTGTTTAAGAGCTTCGGGGTCCCCAAGCATAAAGTCAGCTTCTGATTTATGACCAAAGGACTCATGGGCAAATACTCCAGCAATATTGCTGTCTAAAATAACTTTGTACTGCCCTGGAGTCACTGTAGGCGCTTTTAAGAACTGAAGACCGTCTTTATAAAGAACTTCTTTAAGTTTTGGTATTTGAGGTTTAAGTTCTTCAAACGAGGCTGCGTAAATAAGTTCTATGGCTTTTTGTTTATCGTCACCATCAATAAGATCTAATTTGTTCACGAGCCCAAAATCAGTTCTGTCATAATCAAAAAAGATATTTTGAGACGAAGCAAAAGCTTTTCTAAAGTACTTTTCGCTGTAAGCAACATTATAGTCTGAAACATATTCTTGGTCTGAATTAAAATCTTTAATTTCATCTACAAGAGTTTTCTTCGCTTCAAAGCCAAGCCTAGGAGATAACCCAGGCATAGATTGAATGCGCTCATATTCTTGAGGTTTTAGCTTCTTGTATTGAGCTAAGAGATGGGTTGTAGATGTATTAGAAATATCTTCAAGTTTTAAGCAGCTATCAGTTAAGTCTTTGATATTGTTTTCTAGGTTTTCTAGGTTTGTAACAACAGAGTACTTCCAATGTCCTTTATGGAAGGCTCGTAAAAAAGCACCTTCTTCAGTGCTGGAAGTCATCTGATGAGGAGTACCTTTTGGTTGAGAAAGCATGCTTGTCTCTTTGCGCTCAATTCTGACATCAATATAGTCTAGGGGGCTAGAATCAAGTTTGAGGCTTTTTAGGTCAGCGATAGAAGATGCTTGATTTTTCATTGAAGAAAACATGCAAAAAATCCTTTTGTAACATAATTTTTCAAACTCATACATTAAGAGTATGTATAGATTAGGTTAGCTTAATTTGAAGCCTTTCTAAAGCTGCATGGGTACAATATGTACCCTTAATTTGATCATTAGAATGAGAGCTTTAACTTCAGGTTTTTTCAAAAACCAAAAGACACCTGTCATTTTTAGTATTTGGGATTTTATAAGAAATATTGTCTTTTAGGCGAAAGCTACTGTGTAGGCCCTGAGTGTTTTTAAGGTTTTTAAGTTCGTCTTGTGTTGAGGGCCCTCGCATTAGAATAAGTTTTCCGCCAACAGGGAGGCTTGGTGCAAGAAGGTCAAAGCTTTCTTTAAGGGGAGCAAAAGCTCTTGTTATGATGTTTTTAACAGGGAATGGCTGGTCTGAGCTCAGCTTTTTTCCTAGAATATCGAGGTTTTCAAGTTCAAGTTCTTTTCGTACTGATTTTAAGAACAGAACACGTTTTGTGACACTTTCACATAAGATGATACGTTTTTCAGGGTATAAAATTTTTAAGGGTATACCAGGGAAGCCAGGCCCACTTCCGACATCCATCAGCGGGAAATCTAAATCCACAAGCTTTGGTACCATTAAACAATCAATAAAGTGTTTAATGGCAATGTCTCTTAGTTTAATCAATCGTGTGATATTATGTTTTTTTTGTTCCTCTTGTAGTAAGAGAGCAAATCGAACAAGTTTCATTCGGATATCAGGAGTAATATCTTTAAACCCATGATTGTAAAAGTAGTCTGAAACTCTCTCGTCAGCTTCTTTGTATGAAAAGTTTTCAGTGGGTTTTTTGTGGTTTGGTCTCATGATAAGGTCTCAATTTAAGGGGATAAGAAGTTCTTATTCTATGTATTATAAAAATATGCAACTTAAGAGAGCGGTGGGTTAGGCCTTGTTATAGGGCATTGCATAAGATTGATTTAAATATGAAAATTTTAGTCAGAGAATCATTTAAATTGTATCTGATGCTTCTTCTCTTCACAGTATCAAGCCTAGTAACTGCAGAGCCTAATGCTGAGAAAAAGATTCCCCTAAAAACTAAAGATCTCGTTGCTTTTGAAATAGAAAAAACAATTTATGCCGATGAATTAGAAGACAATAAATTTATAGTTATTTGCTCAGAAGTTGAACACATGAGTTTCAGTGAAGAACTATGTATTGATATTTATGCGGACTATACAAAACAAGATGGGTCCATATTTTTAGGCGATTTAAGATTACAAGTGGATCGTTTTCAAAAAAAGTATCTCTTAAGTTTTGATAAAATAAATATAGGCTTCGTAGATAAAGAGAATTCGCAAGTCCTAGGTTCAGGCTTCACTTATGTTAGTAGCCTAAATACCAGCCTAAAAGTGGGATATTTAAATCAGGCTGGCTATGTTTATGGATTTCTAAAGACTGATAAGTTTGATGAAAAAAAATCAATTACAATTAAAATGAGCCTTTCATTTAATGCGCAAGAAATTAAAGAATCTGCGTATCTAAATAGTTTTATGAATAACTTGAAAAGTGAGAATGAAAATAAAAAAAATAAACCTATTAGATATCTTTTCAACGATGGCCGCTCTGGAAAAGTTTGTGTCGTTGATCAAATTGGAAAGCTTTATTGTTGGGGAGGAATTAATTATAAACATGAATTTTTTACAGACCAAAGAATAGTAGACCTTTTTAATCCTAATGCAATAGAAGATAAGTATATTATTGAAAGACAGGAGGGACGAAATGGTAATAACTATATTTGTTTAGTAGAGGAAAACAGTTCTTATGTTGCATGTACTGTTGAAAGTGGAGGTTTTAATAAGTTAATTAATGACATTGTTAATGAAGATGCTGACGATGAGATGGTCGAAAACTATATTTACAATAATAAATATAGAATAATGGATCAGAAAGTTCTTGATTTTTTTAAGCTAAAAAATCCAAAAGGTACGATAGTTCTAAGTTTACAAAAAGATATGATAAGTCTAAATTTTGAAAAAGCTATGGTTTGTCTGGTGACAGCATTTGAAAATTATTACTTTTGTAGCTCTGCTATAGATAAGTTTTTTAAAACTACAAATGAAATTACTGTAGAGTTATCTAAAGCGATACAGGTAAGCAGACTTAAAGTTGATAATAGAGATATTTTGTTTAAATCTGACTTAAAAGGCTCACGAGAAAATAGCTGTTTTGTATTTAAGGAGGACTCATCTGTTAAATGTTGGGGAGTCTTTACGGATGAGGAAAGGGCTGATCCAATTGCAGCTCAGCTTGGTTCTTCTTCAAATAATTATACAGGGTTAAGTGAGTTAAGTGATAAGCCTGCTTATAGAATCGGTCTTAAGAGTGAAAAAATCATTAAGCTGTTGGGGGGTGAGTATGCTCATTGTGCCCTATTAGATAGTAGGAGAGTAAAGTGCTGGGGGGTTAATTCGAATGGTGAGTTAGGTGGCTATGCAAAAGACGGCGTTATCAGGCTACGCGAGGCCAAAAATGCTTTATATTTGCGTTTGGGTCCCTATAAAGTCATGGACATAATTTATCATAATCCCGGAACTTTTTGTGTCATTTTTTCAAATGGAAAAACAAAGTGTTGGGGAAACGACGGCAGGACAGGAATTCTTGGGATTGAATCTAGGGTTCAATCCATCGGAATAAAATCTGAAGATCTAGATCTCCTAGGTTATATGGATCTAGGTGACAAGCCAGTTCAAAAAATTGGAGTCACCGGGGAAATGTCACAGTCTATGTGTGCTGTTTTTACTGATGGATCTGTAAAGTGCTGGGGTGTAAACAATGAGGGGAGACTAGCAATTGAAAAAAACCGTGAAGAAATTTATGCAATAGGAATAGTGCCTGATGACATGAGTCAGTTGTCATATATTAAGTTTAGTAACTCCAAAGTTAAGTCTATTGTCTCAAATGGTTCTTCCTATTGTGTTTTGTTAGATAGTAAAGGAGTAAAATGCTGGGGCGAGAATGAGCTTGATGGAAGGATATCTGCTAATAACAAAACACGCTACATAGGAGACGAGAAAGACGAGATAACGAATTTAAAGTCATTAAACTTTAATAGTGAAAAAATACTAAGTATAAAAGCGGGAAAAAATAATTATTGTGCTTTATCTGAATTAAGAAATCTATATTGCTGGGGGCAAAACAACAAGGCTCAGTTAGGTTTAGGGATGCCAATTGGTAGCTTTGATTTACATAGGCCGACTTATAGTTCTTTAAACAATATGAGGCCAATTAGACTTGGTGAGGCAGTTTTAGAATACTATGTTTTTAGTCGTTTAAACTGTGCAATTTTAGTATCTAATGCAGTTAAGTGTTGGGGTGGTAATGAGAGTGGACAGACGGGGCAGGATAGTTTATTTGAGGTCTTTAGTCATAACTATGACGAAAATTTTGACCCTATTTTTTTAGGTGATAAAAAAGCAATGGAATTACACTCTGTTGGCTATAATACAATTTGTGCCTCGTTCTCTGATTCATCATTAAAGTGTTGGGGAAATAATAATTTAGGGCAATCAGGCGCTTTTTATGGATATGAAGATGTAGGCCGTAGAAAAGGTGATATGGAAAAGCTGCAGTTTATTGAGTTGCCAATTGAATAAGTTTAAGAAAATAAAATGATTTAAGTTTAAGAACAAAAGAATTGAGAGGGGGAGTTTTGTTTGGAGTAGTCAAAAATAAATTTTTGTTCATTGTGTTGTGTTTTTTATTTATCTATCAAGCTGCATTTTCACAAAATGATAAAGTATTTGAATCTGAATTTACAGTGAGTAGTAAGGTTTTAGTTTCTGATTTAAAAAAATCTAGATTTACAGTTTGTGAAAATAAAGAGTATTTTAATAATGAAGACAAAATTTGTTTATCAGTTGGATCAGACTTTGAGGATGATGGGTCTTTGTTTTTAAGCGATGTCAGATTTCATATTGAAGAGTTAAAAGAAAAATATGACCTTGAAGTGACAGGGTTGAGTATTGATATTAATGAGATTGCACCAGATCTGAATACTTTTGTCTTTAAACCCACAGTGCTAAATAGCTATCTACATAACGGAAAACTGAAAACTAATGGTTATATACAGTACTCGCTTGGTTCCAAAAATACAGAAGTTTTTTTGAGCATCAAGTTAAGTCTTGGCGCCAAACTTGCTAGTCCAAAAAGTCTTGAACATGCTG
>CALGNA010000040.1 GCA_937958795.1 uncultured Bdellovibrionales bacterium
TTGATCTCCGTGCCTAGAAAGGAACATCCATTTTAAATTAGAGTCTTCTTTGCTTTGATAAGTGTGAATAGGTCCAGAGGTTTTTCCAAAAGGTGTCTCAGTGTTTTCTGATTTTATAAGATCAAAACCATCTAAATTCTCAAAGCCTGATCCGCCAATAACTGCCCACATAAGAGCTCCCTTACTTGGAGTAAAATCTTAATTCACATTATATTGAGGTTTACTGTCAACAGATAGAAGTTTGGGCCTTGGAGCCTTAGGAATATTTGGCGACAGTAGTGATATCTACAAAATTTTTTATGGTAGAGATAGAGTATCTAGCAAAAGACTTAGCGAAGGTTCAGGACCTCTAGTAGCTAAGAGGTTAAGATCTGGAAATGCCCAATTCAAAGGTTTGCAAGAAAATGGGTTCACGCAGCAATTGATTATACTGATTACTTTACGGATGCGCTTAATCCATAATTTATAAATTTATTTTTGATTCACCCTTTAGATTTTCTGCGTAGACATGCGGGGGTAGATGTATAATCCCACCAAGGTTTTGATGAATTTGAGAAAATACTAATTCTGGCGTCTAGCCTCTGCTAAGCACACTTAGACTACCACTATATCAAAATTTCTTACCTGAATTGATTTTGGTTGAAAGAAACTCTCCTTGCTTGGGGTCTTTTTTTTATAAAATTCATTCAAACTTTATTCTAAAAACCTTATTCAAAAAGTAAATCTTGGCCTGGCTCTTACTTTAAGGCTCAGTACCTTGGTCCTAATGGCAGCTTTTTAGGGATAGAACCTCCACAATGTCCAAAAAATGGACATTTATATAGAAAACTGCTCTGGCACACAAATATAAGCCGAAAGTCTTATTTTAAACGTAATAGAACAATTTGTTGAAATATCGATACATTTATATTACAATTAAAATGTGACAAAATATTTCAATAAGATATCATTATGACTAAAGAAAACATTATACAGCGTGAGTTCATTTTAAAGCGTATCTCTCCTTTTATTGATAAAGACGTTATTAAGGTCATTTCAGGCCAAAGGCGTGTAGGCAAAAGCTATGTTCTTAAGCAAATTCAGAAGAAAATCTCAAAAAAGTCTATAATAATAGATAAAGAGCTCTATGACTTTGATTTTATTCGTACATATCATGATTTGATAAAATATGTAGAGGAACAGAATACAGACAGCGAAAGAACAGCCCTATTTATCGATGAAATCCAAGATATTGAACAGTTTGAAAAAGCCTTAAGGCATTTTCAAAATAAAGGCCGATTCGATATTTATTGTACAGGTTCAAATGCAAATTTGTTATCAGGGGAGTTAGCAACTTATCTTTCTGGACGATATGTTCAGTTTAGGGTCCACAGCTTATCTTTTAATGAATTTAAAAAATTTCATATGAATGATAATTTTGATGAATACCTTACCTATGGTGGGATGCCATATTTAAAACATTTATCATTAACTCAAGAAGTCGCGTTTGAGTATTTGGAATCTATCTATCAATCTATTATCTTAAAAGATGTGGTTGAGCGTTACTCGCTTAGAAATGTGAAATTCCTTGAGAACCTAGTCATTTATCTTTGTACTAATATAGGTTCCATTACTTCAGCTTCAAATATTAGTAAGTTTCTTAAAAGCCAAAAAATTAATATAAATATCACAACAGTGATTAGCTATTTAAAAGCTTTGCAAAATTGTTTTTTCATCTATGAAGTCCCTAGGTATGATATTCAGGGAAAAAGAGTTTTTGAAATTAATCATAAATACTACATAGAAGACCTAGGTATTAGAAACGCGATTGTAGGTTACAACCAAGCCCGTGACTACGGTAAGCTTCTTGAAAACATCGTTTATACTGAATTGCTACGTAAAAACTATAAAGTTTTTGTTGGCGTAATAGGTGATAAAGAGATTGATTTTGTTGCTGAAAAAAATAATGAGAAGATTTATGTTCAAGTGGCTTTAAATGTAGATAGCGAAAGTACTCTTCAAAGAGAGTTTGGAAATTTACAATTAATTCAGGATAATTACCCTAAGTATGTAGTTACACGCCATGCGGATAGTAAAAATACAATTGAAGGGATTCAGCACTTATCTATAGAAGAGTTCCTGGGGAAAATTTAACGGCCATTCAGAGAGCTTGAAATACTGATGACAAGGCAACTAAATTATTCTTATAGGACTGTGCTTTGGTAGAACTCAAGTGCTAGTCGCAACTACGTAAGAATTATAGAGGTTTCAAAGGGTACGTATTAAATCAAAGAAATGAAACCAAAGAAGATAATTCCTTTAAATTTATGAAATGCTAAATAGTGAAGTGCTGCTTTTAAGCCTAAAAAAGCTACATCTGTTCCAGGAGTATAATCATTACCATCCAGCTGCTTTGCTGCTTTTTTTTTTTTTTTGGAATTTTTATAGATTATTAGGAAAACTGACTATTCCACAGTTGGTATTTAGATCCGGTAGATTCTGAGATATCTTGATTTGAAAAACGACCATGCTCAGTCACCCAATAACTTATAAGCTCAGGAGGAACTGTATCAAATGAAGGGTTGTGGGTGTGGCTATCAACGGGTGCCCAGCTAATTTTTGAGTCCTTGCCAATAGCAAAACCCCTGACTTCGTGTGGAGGTCTTTGCTCAATTGGGATGTCAGAAATCTCAGTCAAATTTTTGTCACATGTCGTACTTGGGGCTACAACTGTAAAAGGGATATTGTGATGTTTAGCTAAGACAGCTAATCCATAGGATCCAATTTTATTTGTAATAGCACCTGATGGTAAAACTCTATCAGCTCCAATAATAATATGATCGACTTTTGATTGGTACATAAGGCTTGCAGCCATATTGTCACAGATAAGAGTGTAGGGAATATGGAGTTTTCCTAGTTCCCAGGTTGTGAGTCTCCCTCCCTGGAGCAATGGGCGTGTTTCATCGACCCACACATGTATATCAGGGCTATTTTGTTGTCGTATATTGATGGCTCCAAGTGCTGTCCCGATGCCGGCAGTGGCAAGTTGTCCCGTATTACAATGAGTTAAAATATTGTAATATGTAGAGAGGACTTCTGCGCCATGATGACTCATTTTTTCACAAAGAGCTTTGTCTTCTAAAACCATTTGGTGTGCTCGATCAAAAAAATCAGATGACGTGAGCTTATTTTGGATAAAGTTTTTAAATCGCTTAATGATATTTTCAAGATTCACAGCTGTTGGGCGAGATTCGTAAAGGTTTTGAAGGCATTGAAGCATTTGTTCTTCGTTTGGAGAGTTTTCTAAAACCCACTGACTGAAGCTAATAGCAGCTACAAGCGATATAAATGGAGCTCCTCTGACTTGCAGATTTTGAATACAAATAATGGCCTCATCGGGTGTTTGAATAGAGATCCATTTTTCTTCATGAGGTAAAAGAGTTTGATCAAGTACGTGAAGTTCTGTTTGGTTATATTTAAGTGATAGGGATTCAAATAAAAAACTCATAAAATTTGTTGTCCAATTTTGTTTCGAATTTTTTGTAGTTCTTTCATTTGAATAGAATTTAATGGTTCTAGTTTTCGACCCGTACTTTCTGCTTGTAAATAAACACCACATGTATAATCTAAGCGATCAATTCCTCTGAGGGCTTCTTCAAAGCTCTTTCCCCATACCAAAACTCCATGTCTGGCTAAGATAAGGCATTGATGTTTAGGCAGGTAAGTTGAGATTCTTTGAGCTAAAGTCTGAGACCCAGGGAGTTCAAAAGGAACATGAGGGACTGGCCCTGTTGCTAAAATAAGCTCAGATAAATAGTTAATAGGCAGGAAATCCTGATCCAAATGCACAAGGCTCCACGCTACAACTTGAGGAGGATGTGCATGGATAACAACTTGAGCTTGAGGGCAGTTTTGGTAAACAGCTAGGTGCATAGGAGTTTCGGAGGATGCAGACGCTGGGTAATCTGACGTATTAACGGGCTGTTGAAATTCGATAAGATCTGTTTTTTTAAGTTTAGCTTTTTCAACACCACTAGGGGTCAAAGTTAGGAAGTCTTGAGTTTTGTTTTTTTGCAGTCTAAAGCTTAGGTTTCCATCTATACCGACAAGAAAACCTTTTTTAGTCAATTTTTTGGCTGCTTTTAAGAGTTGGCTAGACATTTCAGTGCTCATGAGGATAAGAAAACCCTTATGGCAAAAAAAAGCAAGTTGAGCCTTACGGATTCATTAAAAAACGAATTAGAAGCTTTAAGTACGTTGGTGGGAGTCGATAAGTTTACCGATGTTGAGCTCTCAAGGGCGATTAAAGCTATGAGTGATGCCTACATAGGTAAGATTGGAGTTTTGACCCCTTGGAATGTACCAGGTGCTACTGCCGCTTATGTGACTTATTTTCATACTCGAAATACTTTAAGGTGTTTGGCAGCGCTCTTAAGATTAAAAGAAAGCTCGTTTTTTGATAAAATAGATCTTGGTGTTATTCATGAAGTTGGTTCTGGAACTGGAGCTTTTAGTTTTGCTCTTCAAGAGTTTATGAAGAGTCATAAGGTATTATATAAAGCTTATTTTTGCGAAGAAAAAGAAGCTTCTGTCTATGATCTTCATCAAAAATGGTCAGAAACATCTGGATTTACAATAAAGAAATCTGAAAAAAATAAAATCAATGATACGCTTATCATGAGCTACTCTATGAATGAACTTTTAGAAAATAAAGTTTCAATAGATTTTTCAAGTTATAAAAACATTATTATAGTTGAGCCTTCTGATAGTAAGCACTCGAAACAACTTATAAAAATGCGTAAAAAATTGATCCAAGAAGGCTTCTTTATCTGGGGGCCTTGTACGCACCAGGAAGCTTGTCCGTTTATAGATTTATCTGAAAAATTTTGGTGCCATGATAGGTATGAATTTGATGACTTACCTGAAAAATATTTAAAGCTTTGTAAAAGACTGGGTTGGGAGCCTGCAAGATTAGGTTTTAGTTACCTTGCTGCCAGTCGAGTAAAGCCAGAAATCATAAATAACGAGGTAGACATTCAGCAAGGTATTAATGTGCGCTTTGTAGGGGACCCCTTAAAGGAAAAAGGCAAAATACGCCAATACGTTTGCATGGACTCTAAGTTAAGAACGATGTCTGTTCTTAAGAGAAACAAGCTTTTGTATAAATCCTGGTCAAATGAAAGAGGAGAGATGAAAACTTTTAAAGCAGATCAATTGGATTTTTTAGATACTGAAATCCGTCTCAAGTCGACCTAGATTAGATTTCAGGGGTATTGAGCGGCAAGCCTAGTGAATCTGAAAGTAACTTGTTACAACAGTTTCAATTAAATTATAATTTTCACGGAGGATTTATTTATGAGGGATTATTTTTTGGTAAACACTGTTTTAGCATCAATTCTTCTATTTTCTACGAGTGCATATTGCGAACCAAGTATTGTTTGTTTGGAATCAGAAGATATTCATTCTAGAGGACCTCTTTCTGAAATAGACCTTGGGGTTGGGTATAAGGGAGAGGAGAGTCCTATTAATGACAAACTTCAATCTATATTGTCAGCTGATAGTCATGTTCGGTTTTTAGGTGCTAGTGAAGTTGAACAAGATGAGGCAAGTTCTGAATTATCTGAGATGAGTACATTAACATTCATAAATGAAAAATTAAAAAATGAAAAGTTTGAAAATCATAAGTGGACTTTTGGTAATGGAAAAGAGGGTTTGGTTTTTCCACTCGAGAGTAACAAAGGTGAAAAACATTGGCTTGTTGTTAGTAATCCAGCGGAAACAGAAGAGACAGCATTAGAAAATTTTGGATTTAACAGAAGTACATACGATTATACTGTTTTAAATTCAGATGACTTTGCTGAATATTTAGATTCAGGCATTATTCCAATTATAGAATTAGAAGAAATAAAGGATATAGAAAATGTTTTAGCTGAGTTTATTCTTGTAAGAGATAATTGTTCATCTTCTAAATCATCTGAAGCAGATGCTGAAGAGGATTCAAGCAGGGAAAGGTCCGCGATAACAAAATTTGATTTAAATAAATTAGTACAATAGTCTTGAATTTTATAACGAATACGCATAGTTCGTAGCTATATGGGTCACGAGCATCACCATCACCATCATTATGACGGTTCATCAGCCAGTTCTAAAAAATTAGGTCTTGCTGTTCTTATGAATATACTACTGACAGTGGTTCAGTTGGTAGCAGGTATCATATCAGGAAGTTTGGCTCTTATTGCAGATGCTGTTCATAACCTAAGTGATGCAGGGTCCTTAATTATTGCTTTTTTTGCACACAAAATTGCTCATAAGCCAGCTGATCATAATCATTCTTATGGCTATAGAAGAGCTGAGATCCTTGGGGCTTTGATAAATAGTACGAGTCTTGTCATTGTTGGTGTGTATTTAATTTTTAAGGCAGTTACAAGGATAGGTCATACTGAACCTATTGATGGGCCTTTAGTTATGATTGTGGCAGGTATTGCCTTGGTCATTGATTTGATAACGGCTTATTTGGTTTATAAAGCCGGTAGTTCAGATAACATCAATATAAGGGCAGCATTAATTCATAACCTTTCAGATGCATTTGCCTCTGTGGCTGTTATTATTTCAGGTCTTTGTATTTGGTTATTTGAAGTTTATTGGATTGATATTGTCGCAACTTTAATTATATCGGGTTATATTATTTATCACGGTTATTTTTTAATCAAAAAAAGTATACGTATTTTAATGCAAGCAGTTCCTGATCATATTTGCATGGGTGACCTAAAGAGTGAGCTGCTCAAGATTGAATCTGTTATAAGTAGTGAACATATTCATTTGTGGCAGCTAGATGATAAGAAGACTTTTTTTGAAGGTCATATAGAAGTCTCTGAATCTTCAGACAGAGAAGGTACAAGAATTAAAATTAAAGAACTTTTAAAAGAAAAGTTTAAGGTTGCTCATAGTACAGTTGAACTTGTTTCTTCAGAGCCCGTTAAGGCTCATAAATCCTAACTTTAGACCTTGTCCTGAGCTTCTGCCTTTAACCTGAGAAGCCAAGACCGGAAGAAATCCCTAAAAAACTCAATTTTAAAGTTTCTTGCTCAATAAGAAGCTTATCATTGTTGAAAACTTTTTGTTCCAAGAGTTCAGATTGAATAGAACTTAAGACATTAACGTAGTTCATTTGAAAATCTAAAATAGATTGAATTTCAGGTTGGTTTTGTAGAAGCTTTTTTTGGTTTTTTAAAAGTAAAAGGTACTTTTTGGCTAATTCAAACTCATTTTTGAAATCATCTAAAAGAGGGTGATCTGATTTAAAGTAATCCCAAGAAACTCTATATAAATCAACTTCATATTTACTGAGTATATTCTGTAGGCTTTCTGATTGGAGAATTGTACCTATCTGTTTGTTCTGTAAAGCATGTGAGTATAAGTACT
>CALGNA010000041.1 GCA_937958795.1 uncultured Bdellovibrionales bacterium
CGCTTTTCAAAAGAACAGAATTATAAACAGCTATTGCGAAAATGATGACACCCACAACTTATGTTCTAGTAAAACCTCAAAAAAAAATAAAGTGAGCTATACTTTAGATTTAAATACCATTAGACAAAAAATCAGTTCTATCCAAGAAAAGCATTCAACAGAACAGTACCAAATATCTCTATTCTTAAAAACTTTTTTTAATTCTAGAGCTACAACTCAAGACTCCAACCTTGAGTATCCCGAATATGATCTAGAATCAGAATCCCTAAAAACACTTTACGTATCTACTTTTCCAAAAATAAACGACGGATATGATGAATTTACAATTCTCCCAACTGAAATCAAACGAATAGCTGGAAACACTGATTATAATAATTTAAAAATAGGTGAGCTATACCCCTTTAGGAACCTACAAATTCCTGATCAATTTTCAAATATTTTAGATTTTGATATTTTTGAGCCAATCTTACTAAAGTTTAGCTATATTACTAGTTCGCATCTTTCAAAAACTTCCAATTCCATTGATCAAAATCAAAACTACTTTAAAGTAAAAACTAGATTCATTAGTTATCACGACAGGAATATTCAAAGAGTTCTTTTTATCAATCGAGAAAATAACCAAACTGTCTATATTGGCAGAAATGGGCGCGGCTGGAAAGTTTTTACTGCTGAAATACAATCTGTCGAAGCATACAAGTTACCACTTAATAGTTTTTATACCTGTGATCTCATAATTGAAAATGAACTTAAATATAGAAACCAATGGGCTGATAATCCAAATAAAATAATGACCAATCTATCAACAGTATTAGAAGAAATGTTTTAAACTAAAGTCATAAGCATGCAGATATGCATGCTTATTTTAAAAATATGCTTAATAAGGCTTTTATAGCATTATCTTAGAACAAACGAATAAAACTCAAACAGATCAAAAGAATTTGTATAACTTAAAAGATCCCCAGCATTTACTCTAAAACCATTAAGCTGTTTATACTCAAAAAGAAAATTCTTTCTCTCCAGCATCATAGGTTTTCCATCTTTTCCAATTGGAGTTGAGCAAGCCAATGCAGGCCTTGAAATATTTGTTCCAAATTCAACAAATCTATTAAATCCAAATTTTTCAAACTCAGAGCTATTTAAATGAACATGGAAAATGACATGTATTCTACATGTTGCTGTATCAATGAAACTATCTTCAACATTATAATAAATATCTAGATCTTGGTTCACTTGTATCAGGTTTTTTTCATTTAAAAACTCCTGATCAAACCACTTACTTGCTAAACCTTCATTAATAACTAAGTCACCTTTTCTAAGCTCAACTGTCAGTATGCGATCTCATCTAATACAAACCTGTGAACAGTAATACCTGCAACTTTTTCATAAGAATACTCAGTGCCGTTTGGAACAGCTAACTGGACTTCATCTGTAACAGTTGATTCATATCCATCAATATATGTAATCGGATACTCTGTGTTTGCATTTGAGAAAAGGCTTGTAAAAATAAGTACGATAAAAATAGAAAATAACTTCATGATTCATTTCCTCCTTGGAATTAGTAAGTTTACCTACAAGGTGCGTACATGAAGTTAAAAAAAAAACTAAAGGAACAACGCAAATTGCCAACTAAAAGAGGAACCTCAGCTTTCTAAGGATTTAAAATCCTCACATCAACACCACCTCTACGGTCTCTTAAAACACCAATTAGACCTATTGGAGACGTATTCTTAGCTTCATAAAAAGATTTTTGATTTTCTAAAATTCTTGCTGGAGAAACTTCACCATCTGAATAAAACCAAGTTGTCACATAAGACTCTGTTCTCGATTCAAAACTGCCGTCGCTTAACATCTCACTATAAGCTTCAGGAGATCCAGGAGCTGTGTAAGTAAGATCTAATTCTCCAGAAGTCGTTGGACCTGAACCTATAGACGAGCCATCCAATAAGATATCTTGAATAACTGGGTTCGTATTTAATACTGCTCGTGTTGAAATAGAAATCGATTTAATAACAGTCAGCTCTTCACCACCTGACTCTAATGCAAAAGCGACTAAATAAGAAATCCCATTATGCTTTTGCTGATTCGAATAACCAGCAATAAGTACAGAAGGGTTTGGTATACTAATAGTAATGGCGTCCATAGCTCCCGAAAAATTTGTTGCCGCTAGTGTTCCTGCATCAAAGGTATTTCCATTAGGGTAAGCCTCCACTTGCGGATTATCACAACCAACATCACCAAGTTGACTAAAGCTTGGATCCAAACAAGAAAAAACATTTACATTAAAGATCCTTCCTGCAGCCGTTACATCACTTATATACGGTGTTAAAGTTACACTTACAGGTGACGTACTGTTGCCATCTACCTCAGGAATATCCGCAACAACAGCTAAAATTCTTAAATCTCCAAGTTCAGAGAACTTTTTAAAGTTGTTGTTTGAACAACCTGAAAAAATCAAGAGTGGAATCGCAAGCCTTACTAAGTATTTTATTTTACTCTTTGAAATATTCATTAAAACTCTCCCTTCACACCAAAGCTTGGAAATAATGGCAAGCCTGTTGATTTTTGGCTTTCAGAATAATCAAATGAGTAGGATATGCTCGTTTGATTTTTCCTTGATGTTATATTTTGTAAGTCTAGATAAACTGATAGAATCCATTTTTCATAAACCCATTTTCTGTCTATGCGTAAATCCAACTGCCAAAAATCATCTATACGCTCTGAAAGTCTTCTGCCAGGAATAGGAATGTAAGTATCCGCATTATCATAATAAATACCTCCCATATTTGGGGTATAAGGCACTCCTGTCACATATCTAAACCTAGCACCAAAGACATATTTACCCCATGAATAGCCACTGCTGATGTTTAGGTTATGAGTTTGATCTTGTAAAGAAGGATAAGTCAGACCGTCTAAACCTATTCTTTCACTTTTTGTATAGGTATAGCCCAAGTTTACAAAAGACCTTTCTCTTTTATATTTTAATAAAGTTTCAAAACCTTTTGAAGACCCCTCGCCATTACTTTTATAACGCTCAGGAACCAACTCATTATTACGGGTCACTTGGCTAGAACTTTGCACCCTAAGGTTTCTTAAGTCTTTATAAAACAAGCCAGCTGATAAGAGAAAACCTTCCGTACTTCCACTCCTAAAATCCTGATCATATCTTAAAGCATAATGAAGGCTTTTAGACGCCTCTAAATCAGGGTTCCCCGTCCCTTCACCTAAATTAATAGGAGTTTCTGGCTGATAGTAAACTCCTGTATTAAAATAAAGATTGGACTCAGGTGTTATTTTATAATCAACTCCTAACCTTGGTTGAAAATAAAACTCTTTATGTAATTGAAAATGATCTAATCGGGCACCAACATTTAAACCCCATTTTTTATCAAATAAATCGAACCTATTTTTAACAAAATAACCTTGCTTGAAATCCGAAGACTTATCATTAGAAGTTAATATTTCCGCAAGGCCAAATGGTAGATCACTATCATCATCACCAAAAAGTGCTGAACTAATTCTAGCGTCTAGTTTGTAATAATCATAAAGAAAGTCTGTACCAGCAGAAAGCTTATAAGTATCACTAAATATTTTTTCATACTCCGCTCGCCAACTCACACGGGTTGTTGTTATATTTAAACGCTCAATTCCAGGAGTAAAAAGCTGCCTATCAATACCAGCAGCTATAGACGTCTCAATTTTTGAATCCCCAGATAATCTATACGTATACTTTGGGATCAACCTAAAGAACTCTGTCTTTCCGTATATAGTTCCTGAAAATGTTAGGTTTTCTGCGTCTTCTTGTACGGCCTTTACAATATCCCTTGATGCTAAAGCGGTAAACTCTAGGTTTGACCTATCTGATAGCTTATTATGATAGGAAAAATTAATATCCATATATGTAGGTGCTACATTAAAACTAGGAGGACCATCGTTTTCATCTGCTAACGCATCCGTTGCTAGCTTTATAATTTGACCAACATAACTGTACCTAGCGCCTACAAAGTAACTTTTGTTTTGACCAAGTGGCCCCTCAGCAAAACCACCAGCTGCAGTTAGATCGACAAAGGCCATTTGATAGCTTCGATCCGTTCGTGGTTTTTGTAAATTTAAATTAACAAGACCACTTGAGGCTCTTCCAAATTTTGCACCATAGCCTGCCGAAAGAAAATCAACCGACTCTACAGATTCAGGCAAAGCCACTGTATTTAAACCATAGAAGTGAAAAATATAAGGGATCTCATGTCCTTCAATAAGATATCTTGTATCTTCTGGGGGACTTCCTTGAATCGTTACGTCTGCATCAAAACTCAGACCTACACCAGGTAGGTTTTCAAGTGCAATGATTGGGTCACCATTTGACCCTGGCATTACTAAAAACTCAGATTTTTTTAAAGTCTTCTGCGATGGGTCTTCTTTTTTAATTTTTCCAACAACTGTTGTTTCAAATGGCGTATAGATTTTTCTCTCAAGGTATAGCTTTACACCTTCTTGGGAACTTTCATATTTATAATCTAGTTTTAAATTTTTATATCCAGATACTGTTACAACCCATTGCCTAAAGCCTGCTGGCAAACTCTCGAATATAAAAGCTCCACTTTTATCAGTAGTTGCCTTAAGCCCTTCAGGCAAAACATAGATATTTGCATTTGAAATAGGCTTACGACTGCCTTTCTCTAACAAGACTCCAGATATTTTTACATTTGGTAATACTTGAGATTGTGTATTTTGAGAAAATTTGTCCTTTTTCTCTGACCTTGCATTTAAACTAACTAAAGTTAACAAAATAAAAAATAAATAAAACTTTTTAAACGCATCTAGCTTAGTGAAACAATTAATTCTGTTCCAATACAAACTTAACTTCATACCTAATCCTTACAGCTACTGGTGTTTTGTCTATTCTTGCTGGTTTAAATTTATACAACTTAATAGCTCTCACAGCCTCTTTATCCATTTCAGGCAACAAACCTTCTACCACTTTAACATCTCTAACAGCCCCAACAGTATCAATTAAAATATCTAAAACAACAATTCCTTCTAGCTTTATTTTCTTTGCATTTTCAGGGTATTGAATACGCTCTCTTCTCTTAACGACAGGCATTTCCGAAACAAGATACTCAGCTGTAACCTGAGGCAAGCCTTCTGACTTAGGAACCACCGTTTCGCCTCGTTTAATCTCAACTCCAGCAGCACTTCCTTCCTGAATTTGAGGCGCCTTACTCCCTTGTGACTTTAAACTCGATTTAGTTACCCCTGCTGTTACAGGCTGAGTTGGTTTTTGTATTTTCTTAGGAGCCTTAGGTGCTTTGCTTTTTTCGGGTGCAAGCCCCATATCTTTTCCTATATTTTCTAAGGGCTTCAAATGACTTATATCAGATGCAGTCTTTGGAACTTTAATAACTTCAAATTGAATTGTTTTTTTCGCTTTTTGCTTCTCAGTTGATTTAAGAAAAAAAATACCTGCACATACACCAATCAAACTCATATGTATAAGTAGAGACACAATTATATGGATATTTTTTTTAATTCCATTCATGAATATTAGTTCTTATGTTGTTTGAATTCAGAGTCTTTATTTGCATCAACTTCTGAGTCTGAGTCAGTACCGGCTTCGACCTGAAAAGCTAGATTATCTAAACCAGAGGTCTTAAGTAAGTCCATTAAACGTACAACGTGCTTATGTGCAGTCTCTTGATCAGCTGCTATAATGGCTTGCAGGTTTCTGTCTTTATTTAATTTTAAGCTAATATATTCTCTAATTTGATCATCGGTTGAAACTTTACTGTTTAATAAAAACTGACCCATATCCGTAATTGAAACACTCATTGTTAAAGCTGTTGGTGCTACTGATACCTGTGAGCTTGGCAGCTCTACTTCTAAAACCTGCTGAACCATCAAGGGTGCTGTTATCATAAAAATTACAAGCAAAACCAAGACCACATCAACAAAAGGTGTAATATTAATATCCGTAATAGCTTCCTGTTCTTGATCTGATATTAAGGCTCCCAATTTTAAGAGCCCTTCTTATGAGTTCCTAAAGCAGCAGCTTCAGAAACCCTAAAGCTCTTATAAACCTCTTTGGAGCTTTCAATGTCTTTTAACATGATATTGATCTTCTTATTAAAGTAGTTAAAGGCAACGACTGCTGGAATTGCGACTGCCAAACCCACAGCAGTGAGTATTAAGGCTTCTGCTAATGAAAACATCACACCCTTCATCTCAACAGCTGCTTTAGATAATTCACCAAAAGACACAATAATACCCAATATTGTTCCAAGCAAACCGATAAAAGGTGCAATGGATCCAAGTGTCCCTAAAACTGACAGGCCCTTGCTGCCCTTTTTTCTTAATTCATTGGTAAAAGAAATAAAAAGAGAATCAAATGCTTCGATCGGAAGACTCTTCACCTCACTAATATACTTTTGTCTTGGGTCTTCATTGTCTAAACTTGGATTAGGGGATTGAATTCGTTTCTTTATATCTTCGAATGCTTCTAGGTTTTTCCATTTTTTAAAAAAACTCTTTCGATCCAGCATGATGCTTATAGACCACACGGATAAGCCAAGCATACCTAATAATATTAAACGCGTTATCCACTCTACAATTTCAATCCAATGCATATTTACACCCCAAATTATGCGATCACTGAACATTCAGTTAAAAACTTCTAAATGAGAGCTCTATTAAAACTGATTTTTTTACTTAGATCAAAGTAAGTTAAAAAATAACTCCTTGGAACATAGATTTTCTGAACAAAATCAATAAGATCCATAGCTTTAAAATCACTTGATATTCAAATATTTTTATTTGTTTCGTATTTTGAAACATATGTTTCATTAAAATGACTATCTTTTTTAAAAGCAAAAAACCATATTTATTACATCACATCCAAACAAAAGGAGGATTTTGTGAAACAAATCATTACAAGTTTAGTACTACTGACCTCAGGTTTTTTTTCTTACGGAGTAACGCCTCTTAAAATAGGCGTTAGCTCGGAGCTCACTTTAGAAAATGTTGAACTTGCAAACAATGGAGGCTTTGGCACTTTGCTAGGGAGTAAAAACTTTTACCAGGCTATACCATATGTCATGAATATCCCTTCAGAACTTATTCCCGAAAGCTTTGAGCATTCTCCAAGCACAAGACAGCTTTCTCACAATGCCTTTAGTTCCCGAGAATGGGGAAGCGTGTTTCATGACCACACCTTTCTTTCAAAAATCAGAGGCAACGATCCTGACATAGGCCCATCTGATCACGACGTTACTTTTCAAAGTGTTGATATCTACAAAGGCCTAAGTAAGCTAGGTTTTCTCCAACCCGGAGACTTTGCCCTTAAGACACCCTATGACTTTAAAATCAAAATCATTTCCACATTTAGCTATGCTTATGAAACTAGTAGTTTCTCAGGCTTTGCCGGAGAATTAACCTCTAAAACCTGTCGAATGGGAATAAAGCAAGAAATTGAAGGGAACATCATCGATATAAATGCCACAAGAGCTCTTGAAGAATTAGACAATGAAATCAATGACCTTATCACTCAGGAGATCTATATCTTTGATAGAGAAGAGCAACTCGATACACTCAATGCACAAAAGAAACAAATCCAAGAAGGCCTTGATTTTTTAACTCAATCAGGAATTTTAGATTTTACTTTTCAATATCAGATACCGCCTGCTGCCCTAAAAAACCACCTCTTTATTACACAGGATAGCTCAAGAGTTGCTCATGGTGATTTATTCAAACCCGAACTAGTAGAAGCTCATGACATCAAATGCAAGGCTTTAAAAGAAGAGGCTCAAGAGATTATAAGGGCAATGTAGTTCAATTCTCATAAACTCATTTTACTAAGTAGATTATAACTTCATAAAGAGCCCTATTCTAGGGCTCTTTATTTAACAAATTTTACTCGTTATATAGCTTGAAGCCTTAGTCTACCTTGTGGATCCTGATCAACTGGACACAGCCTATTCTCATATAAATATAGGATATCATCTACATCAAAGTAATATATTCTGTCTGAACAGATTTTATTAAAAATAAAATGAAGAGCAAAGGAACGATCCATATCAATAGCCGTTTCAAAATCACTACCTAGAGACAGCTTTGTCATTAAATCTGTAACAGCTTGCTTATCTCCCTTACATCTCTGGCCTGGCAAAGAACCAACTGCATATCTATCAAATGCATCATCAAATATAGAAAAGACTCCTGGATCAAATTGAGCAAAATCATCAAGAAGATTAAATAAAAATTTTCTATCAACTAAATCATTTAGAACTTTTCTATTGTTGATATACTTTTCCGTACTTTTAAGATCAAAAGCTTCATAAGCACTTACAGCTGAATTGTATATCCCCTTTAAAGGTCTATCATTTTCCTGGCATATAGCGCCTTGATTACTTTTATTTCGAACCTCAAAAATCGCTTGAGATAACTCTGCTTTTATAAGACCCTCTAGATCAGTTAAAGATGTTTCAAGAATTGGAAGATAATTCGAGTTTATGACAGGTATATCTGAAAACAAACTGATACTAAACATAAAACTGATTATAAAAAACACAAAGTTGTTCACAAAATCTCCATTGGTTTAAAGACACTCTTTATCAAACATGATTGATTAGTTGTTAACCTTTATAATATTTACTCTTAAAAATACGCCTTACTAACACATCGATGGGAGTAAGCTTTTCTACCCTCTTTTTGGTACAAGTCTTCACTTAGGTTTCATATTCAAAGACGCCCCCCTTGAATCACAAATTTTATTTCCTGTATTTATCATTTATTGTAAGACAAATCTTTGCAACGCTAATGATCACTTAAGATATACCTTGAACAACTACGGGTATAAAAATAAGGAATTTGATTAAATACCTTTTTTTAAAGTATTAGAACTAAGGAAAGTAAATTTAATTTTCAAAAGGGATAAAATGAAAAAAATTTTATATTTAGTAATCAGTTTAACCTCTATAGGTAGTTTTGGTGATTCGATTTTTGGCGCGAGCCCATCAGCCCCTTGTACATACAAAAAAGTTAAACAAAGTATTAACTGCAAATTTTCAAACGAAGTCCTAAATATTACATTTGAAAAACCAGAATGTTCTAAATCCACTGATTTAGTATCTAACCTAGGTTTTAATACTGATAACTTTGATATAAAGGCAGAATTGAAAATAAATAACGAAGTAGTTGAAAACCACACTATTCGCACTAATCAGCCAATACATAATGATTTGTACAACTCAGCACTCATCATCTGTAGTGGCACGTGGGATGATTACGAAACAGAATGCAAAGATAGTACAATATTTCGCTATCACATCTACCCTTATAGCACGCTTACTCTGCCATCTGCTGATACAAAACCAGTGTTTTTTGTAGGTCACGATTTTAATCAAAAAGAAACAGAACGTGTTATTTGTGAATCAAGCGCTAAAGTGATTGAATGATTGAATGATTGAGTTAAGAAAAATTTATTGACAACTACAAAATATAAATAAATTTAATTAACAACAGATTTCTCTAAACTTATTTCGTCTATTAAGGCTTTATTAAACAATTAATACCTCCTATGAAACACACGAATTAAACATACTTATGACTATACACGTAACATTATGTTAATTGCATTCAGTCTTTCTATTTCCTAACATCAATAGGTCAATGCATAGTTTTTAAGGGACCAATACACTGTCCTTATTTAGCCTCCATATTCAAAAACGGCCTCAGCAACACCATTCCAAACACAAGGAACACAATCCCCAAGACTATAAAGACAAAATTCAAACTGATATGATCTACACCAAGCCCCATTAAAGGACCAATCACAACAAAGGCTAATCTAAAAGCCAAACTCATAATAGAGTTGGCTGTTGCTCTATATTCATCTTCAATCCTATGATTTAAACCTTCATTAAATATGGGCTGAAAAATCCCCCGCGCGACATAGAAAATACAAAAAACCAAACAGGCCACAATGACTGGGACTAAAGGCAACACTAAATAAGCCAAACCTGTTATAAGACTACACCACAACAGGCATTTTTTTGATCCAAACTTTTCTTCTAGATAAAAAGCTTTTGAATTGGCAAAAAAGGACACTAAAGTATAGCCCCCCCAAAGCAGACTCATTGCCCATAAACTCACTTCAAAATCATGTAAGTACTTTTGAATCAACCAAACAATACACATCGTAGATAGGGACCAAACGAGCCAATTGAAAAACAAAAGCCTTAAAAACTTAGAATCTGAAAATAACACTCTCAGCACTTTCTTAAAATTATCTGAATGCTTTGAACTATCCATTCTCTCAATTGTGACCTCTTTTAAGAACAGACAAATCATAAATGGAAACCAACCTACAATCGCAGAAAAAGAAAAAATCATATTCAAGCCTACTAAGCCCACTAAGGCTGCAGAGAAGGCTGATAATGACTCCCCTAACAGGGTAGATCTTTGGTAACGTGAAACCCATTGACCTTGAACCTTCCGATCAGGAGATTTCATTTTAGACTTTATGGAGTCAAACATAAGCGAGTAATCTGCACCACTGACCATTGCCATTGAAACTCCTAGTAAAGCATCAAAAACAAGAAGCCCCCTAAAGCCCTCAACAAAATTCAAATAAACAAAAGCACAGCCTGATACAAAAGAACCAAGAACAATGACTTTTTTTCTCCCAAACAAATCAGCTAGGTAGCCAGAGGGAACTTCTAAAATACACACAACAATACCAAACACGGACTGAGTCACAAAAAACTCCGTCATACTGATATCTAAAGACTCTGCAAAAGGAATAAATACTGATAGGATGGGTATAAACATCCAAAAAAAACGGAAAACAACCACTATAGATTCGTTGCTCTTATTCATGACGGATCAACTTTTGATTTAATTTATGTAATAACTATTTATATAAGAACTATACTTTTTTAAATTTCTTTACTTCTAGGTCTAAATGCTGACCTTTGACTCGCCCTTCTACAATAAGAGGATCATCGGTCAGCTTGATATTTTTAACAATGGTACTGCGCTTTAAAACAAGCTGAGAGCCTTTCACTTTAAGATCCTTCATCGGCTTAATAGAATCACCATCATTTACAACTGTACCATTTGAATCTTTAGTTTCCATAACTAGATTTAACCTTTAGCTTTAATTATATTTTTAATTTACAGTTTTTTTCTATTCGTTTTTTAAATTTTTCAAATTTTGGGTCCAATGTCATTCCCTTAGAATAGGACCACGTACATGACTCAACAGCTAATGATCTTTTTCTGTCTTCTAGTTGCATATGAAAATCCTCTTTAGACTGAGTATATCCCCACAAAACCTTATGCGTATTTACTGCATAAATAAGTTCACCATAAATATGACTTTTTAACTCACCTTTAATTGGAATTCCTTCTCCTAAAGAGACCGCACCTGTGTATTTTATAACAGCTGCCTTATCTCCATCAACCATAATCCAATGTACAAGCTCAGAATTCATTAAAACTTTAAAAGGCCACTGAGTTTCCATACTCTTCCAAGTATACTCGCTCTTCCAAGAGTCCCCTACTTTTATTGGTTTCTTTGGCAAATCTATTCGTGGCATATAAAAAATAGATTCTTTGGGATAACCTTTCACATCAATTGGAATCCCGCTCTTGTTCACTTCCTCAACTAAAGACTGCTGGGGCAAAGGAAGCCCCATTGACCACATATCTACATTTCCAAAATTAACTTTAGTCGTATATAAAAACCGAGGATGATTATTAGACTCTGTTAATGTATCCCTAAAAACTGTAAATGAATTCGTTTCTTTCTTCTCTTCCACTAGAGTTTTATCATCATAAGTACGAGTTAAAGACTTTGAAAAATAGGTTTCTTCAAACTTATTCCCTCTAAGAGATTGAACTACGACAGCAGTTGGCTCCATAACTTCTAAAATTTTATAGCCTTTATAGCTTTTGGCTTCAGCCATTGAAAATAAACCACAAATTAAAAGGACCGTGATTATAAACTTCATAAATTACTCCTATAGGGTCTCATTCTCTCTAAACTAGTGACTGCTCTCTTGAATCACTTCATCCGCCTCAAGGCTCTCACCTTCTTTAAATCTCAAAACCAAACTCTCATCGTTAGTAGGAAAAGAAAACAACAATGCAAAACTTCCCGAATCTTCATCCTCTGTTGTCACTACAATATAGTAAAAGCTCTCTTCCTCAAGAGCATACTCTTTGATAAAAAAGACGAGTTTATTTTTAGAATCTTGGTTTTTCCAAATCTCATCTGGTGCTTCGATAGCATCTTCCCTAAAAAATGAATAACTAGAGAAATCATGTTCTGGTATATCAGCCTCTGACCTCAAAGACACCATTGCCTTATATAGTCCTACTGATAATTCATCACCTTCTCCTAAACAATCACCTTCTAAAATTCCAAATCTTACATCTTTAAGACTTGGATCATATATGCGTTCTTTTGTCTTAAATCTTTCTAATGTTTGCAGATTTTTAATTGGAAAATGTGTAAAGATAAAGGTCGCACTTCGATTAAAGATATAACAATAGGCCACATAGTAGCACTTTTCTTTTGGA
>CALGNA010000042.1 GCA_937958795.1 uncultured Bdellovibrionales bacterium
TATAAATATACTCAATCATACAGGAATCAAATTATTGGTGACAAAGTTGATGTTGCTGTTATGACCAGTCTTACTGCTGCTGGATTTGCTATAACTTCTCACTTAATAGCAGCTGGTGCTCTGTTAACAGCTTTTATTCCAGGCTTTGCCAGCTTTATTCCTGTCCTAGACCTTGCTTCAAATGATGGTCTGTTTCACCTCGATCGCAGTCAAAGTGAAACTAGAAAATCAATGTCAGGCCTTAACTATTCTTATACTAAAAAAATGCTATTTGAAGCTATGGATATTTATTTAGATACAGCTGATTTTAATGAAGACTTCAATTGTGAATCTTTATTAACAGACAACAACGAAGTCTTTTAAATTTATATTATATAATGTCTTAATCCCAAAGGTTCTTCCACCAGCTTTTCTTTTTTTCTTCTTTTGGATTTGACGAAGAGCCATTGTCTGAAGATTTTGATTTTCCGATTTTCATTTTATCTCGAATATCATTGATATCCCAATTTGTTAATGAAGCTAAGTTCTGAGCTTCTTTGGATTGTCTTTTTTGAAGTTGATCAAAATAGTTTTCTGCTGCTTTACACTCGTTTCTTTCTCCCTTCCAAGGGTGTCTTAAAACATATCGACCTTGAAAATTTTTCTTATCTTGGGTTTCTTGAAACATAAGGTCTTCCGGAAAATTCTTTTTGTTATACTTAACATGTAATCTCGTCACTTTAACGTTTTGTGCACGAGGAAAACCTCCAGGGCGAGGACCTGGAACAATACCCTGGCCTGGTCTTGGTCTGGGTCTCATTTTTTTATATTGTGCAGTGTCCTTTAACCAAAAAACACCAAGTTTTTTTAACTCATCAGGCGACAATGGGTCTGCAGCACAAGGATCACACCAGCCCATATCCCAAAAATACTCTAAGAAAACTGTTTTCATGCCTTCTTTTTTGACCTGTGTTTCAAACATATCTGTATAAAACTCTTTAAAATCAGACTTAACATAAGTCGGCAACTCCATACCAGATGGTATCTTAGCCGTTCTATAGTTTGTTGTTTCTACACGACCTTCTTTAGTCAAAATATAAACTAATAACTCTTGCTCACCATCTGAGTTGATCATTCCTAATCTAATGGGAAGCATAAATTTTTCGCTATTAAAAGCAAATTGCAGCGGTCTTAAAAACTCTAAACCCGTCTTGATTTGTTCCTTCAAATTTACTTTTGCCACAAAAAACTTCATCTTTTGTTTAATATAGGGCTTTAGAACAGACCTGGCACCTTCTGGTATTTTATAGTTATTATCTATGAGCCAACTCTCTAAGCCACCCGATTCTTTAGCTGAAAGAATCACAATATCATACTCACCTACGGTATACTCGGCTTCTACTTTTACACCGTATTTTTTTGCCTTCATTGATCTTTTTACTGAAGAGGCACCCTTCATCATGGGAGCTGAGTCCAACATCATTTCTCTTCTATAAATTTCCTGACAGGGATCTGGATCAAAATATTCGACAAGCCTTGGAGCAGTAAATGCATCTATGCGAGAAAATAATTTTCTATCGCCTACATTAATCTGTCCTTTTTCTAAAACCTCAGGAATTGGAACAACCATAGCAAACTCTTTTAATTTACCTTGATAATCATTCATCATACTAATAACAGTTTTATCTTCGTTACGAACCATAACAACCTGAGAGGCCTTATTGTATAAACTAGAATCAGCTTTTGCTACATAAAATCCACAAAAACTTAAAGCAGATTTTAAGGGCACTAAAATGAATATAACAGATAAAATGAGTAGCCTCATATTTGCTTTTTTAAGACTTGAATATTTCATATTTAAGTTAGCATTATCGAAGCGCTGCATATTTATTGTAAACATAGGGTTTCCTTTTTAAAAAATAATTTTTGAAAAATAAATCTAAAACATAAACTAAGGGTGCAAATAAAAGAATTGAAACAATAAAAGCAGAATGAATAAAAAACTCGACTTGTAAAAGCACAATAAATGAACTTAAAAGTACTGAATAGATCCATTTTGAAGCAAAAAACTGAGGAGAAGTCTTTGGGTCAGAAACCATAAAAAAGCTAAAAACCAACAAAGACCCGCTTGAAACTTGATGTAAACTAATTGGAACAGGGTTGCCTAAATAAGCATTTCTAATAAATACCAGTCCTATGTAACTACATAAAAATAAAAAGCTTTGATCAAACTGTTTTACTCCAGATACCACTCCCATTCCTAATACTAAGCATATAAAAGCGAAAAAACCTCCACTACCCCACTGCCCAGGAGAAACCCACGAGTGAGGAAGTAATAAAACACAAAACACCCCAAATGCAGCTGGATTAAAAAAATGCCTATGCTTGTATTGAAAAATAAATTTTGAACTGACACCAATAAAGCTTGCAATCGGGTGAATCCAGTAAACATCAGAACGAAGCAAAACAGCCACGCCAAGGCAGGTTATGGCTGCACTCAATAGGCTTTTTTTATTAATGCCTAATTTCAGGATAAAAAAGGCTTGCGCCAATAAACCACCACAAAAACTCAATGCTACTTGTATAAAATTGAGAGAAAAATCAAACAATTTAAAGCCAATCAATATAAAGCTTGATAAAAACAAGATTTGTAAAACTCTAAAGTCCATTTTATCTAAGTAGGAACTAAGCATTTTCAAAGTCTATGCTTTTCAAGTCAATTTTCAAGCACTTAGACCGACTGATCTGATCTGATCTGATCTGATCTTAAATTTAGGCCTCAATTTTATCCTGCCCAAGGCTTTTATCTTCATATATAGTCAGAGTTATTAAAAAATAGGACTCTCTATATTTTAGGAGATAGATTCATGCTAAAAAAAGTTTTTCTTTGGCTGCTCGGTACTGGTTTTGTTATAGGCCTTATTGGTCTTATCGTTGTTGGCATTTACACGCTTCGCCTTACTTCAAATCTACCAGAAATCATAACTCCTGAAAATTATGAACCTAAAAAAGTAACCACTGTTTATGATCGTAATAACGTCCTTATCGGTGAGTTTTTTAGGGAAAAAAGAGAACTTGTCACTTCTGAACAGATCCCTAAACATGTTAAGGATGCTTTTGTATCCTCTGAGGATGCTCAGTTTTACAAACACACAGGTGTGAACCCAACTGCTATCTTTAGAGCCCTCATTGCTAACATTAAAGCTGGCAAAACTGTTCAAGGTGGATCTACCATTACTCAACAGGTCGCTAAAAACCTTCTTTTAACAAATGAAAAAACTCTAGACAGAAAAATAAAAGAAGCTGCTTTAGCTAGAAAAATTGAAAAAAAATTGAAAAAAGAAGAGATTTTACTTCTTTATTTAAATCAGATTTACTTAGGTCAGGGTGCTTACGGGATGGGAAGTGCTGCAAAGATTTACTTCAGAAAACCTATTTCTGAACTGACTGTTGAAGAAGCTGCTCTCATGGCCGGACTCCCTCAAGCACCAAGCCGGTACTCTCCACTCAACAACCCAAAAGCAGCTAAAAACAGACAGCTCTACGTCTTAAAAAGAATGTACAAAGAAGGCTATATAACAAAAGACCAACATAAAGAAGCAAAAGAAAAACCTCTTACTATTTACCCATCAAAAAGCTATAAAGAGACGGCTCCCTATTACCTAGAAACAGTTAGGCAGCTAGCCTCTAAAGAATTTGGGTCAGACGAAGTTCTTGAAGGGGGACTCAAAATCTATACAGCTCTAGACTTAGAGATGCAGAAAGCAGCACAAGTCGCGGTTCAAGATAGACTCAAAGAATTAGATAAACGCCAAGGATTTAGAGGGCCTTTAAAAAACATCGCCAATAAAGATAAAAAGCTTTACGAGGAACAACTTTTAGAAGTCTTAACTACTGAAAGAAAAAAGCTTTGGACCGATTTTAATGATGAAAAAATTCTTCAAGCTGATGGAACACTACTTGAAATGCCAGAGTTTGTTTCAAGTTCAGACCCTAAGTGGAAAGGCTTTCCTCAG
>CALGNA010000043.1 GCA_937958795.1 uncultured Bdellovibrionales bacterium
AACCGCTGAAAGCATCTAAGCGGGAAGCCAACTGCAAGATAAGTTTTCCCTTGAGACTCCTCAGAGACTATGAGGTTGATAGGCAGAAAGTGTAAGTGTAGTAATATATTTAGCTGATCTGTACTAATTGGTCGATAGACTTTAAGTCCCTTATTTGTAAAAACTAAGGGCAACTTCAACAAATCATACGCTTAAGAGATCGTACAAAATTCTTAGACTTTATCTCTTTACATTTTAATCAGTTATTTAATATTCGTTTTGCTGGCATTTATAGCAGTAGGGCCACACCTGATCCCATCCCGAACTCAGAAGTTAAGTCTACTTGCGGCAATGGTATTGCAGCACCAAGCTGTGGGAGAGTAGCACGATGTCAGCTCTTTTTTTTAGACCGCCCTTACTTTTGTAAGAGGCGGTTTTTTTTTGTACTAAAGACTTCAGCATTAGTTAGATAGTATGAATCAAGTAAATAATATGTAATAATTTTAAACAGGATAGTTAGAATAGTTCACATATCATAATATCTAGTTCTTTAGTCCAGAGACAATTGTCCAGAATAGCTAAAAAGCCTGTTCTTGTTGGCGATCTCGTTAGAAAATAAGTTGTGAAACATCTTATTATACTTACCCTACTCGCATTCAATACCCTCATAATTGGCTGTCCAGATAATAACAATCAATTTTATATGGGGGAACCGGGAGTTCATAATTATAATGTTCGTGTAGGAACAGTAGACTTACTATTTGTAGTCGATAACTCTGTTTCAATGGCTAATGATCATGCAAAGATGGCAACTGCTATTCAAGGCAATTTTTTGCAAAGCATTGGTGTTTCAAATGTTGATTATCGTATTGGTGTCATAACGATGGATATTCAGACAAGTTCAAACCCACCAAGACCCTATTCTAATTGGAATGGGGCACTTCAAAGTGGAAAATTGATACCCTTTTCTGATGGAAGTAAATTTATAACTCCGAGTTCTTATGCGGGAAACCTACAAGTTGCAAGCAGAGAGTTAGCGGCTGTGGTAACAAGACCTGAAACTATAAATTGCGAAAAGCACGGCCAAACAGATGCCTGCCCCTCTAGTGATGAAAGAGGAATTCTAGCTGCCATGTATACAGTTAGAAGAGGTGATTTTTTTAGAAGAAATTCTCACAAAACAATTATTTTTCTCACAGATGAAGATGTTAGAAGCACAGGACTTGCTAATGTTTATTACAGAAAATTAGTAGATAACGATTACCCAGTTGCACTCATAACTGAACTAGCAAGTAAGTTTCCTGGAAATACATTTAATTTCTATTCTGTTATTATTCCCCACGGAGATCAGAGTTGTTTAAATCAACAGGGATCAGAAGACTATAGCAGTCCCAGCTACGGTTTTTTATATCACATTATGCAAAACCCTTACCAAACAGTTAGGTCCCCATCTTATGAGTCTAGCCTAACATTTAAGCTAGCAAGTAATGATCTTATGCTTCAGGGAGGAGTGGGGTCTATTTGTGCAAGTAACTATGGTGCAACTCTTGGCAACATTACAAATTTTATGCGTAATCCTTTAAATAAAATTTCATTAAGATGTCGTATTAACGAAGAGACATTAAGAGTATCAACAAATAAAAGTATCTCTTGGAGTCTCATAGATTACAATAAAACTTTATATTTTGAATCTCCAGGTTTAAATCCAGGAGATCGACTTAATTTAGCCTACACATGCGCAAGGTAAGCCCACTTATAGTTTTGTTTTTATAGGAAAAGTGTTCATAATAACTTGAATAAAAAAACAATAGAATTCTCTAAAATTATTACAAAAAAACAAACAGTTAATCTAGGAATAAGTAAGTGCTTAGATAGTATAAACTTATGCGACTTGTTTTTCTTGGTCTTCAATATGGCCAAAGAGGACCTGAGAGTTGAGAATATAGCCCTTACCATAAACATTGATAATGGATGGGGTTAGAAGATGAATTGTCTTCTTGAGTTTAGACACTTGAGCATCAATAGATCTAGGAGATATTTCAAGGTTTTCCCAGACATTCTCTTGGAGCCATTCTCGAGTCAGTAACTCATCGGTTTTTGAAACAAAGGCTAGAAGGAGTTTAAACTGAATAGGACTAAGATGATGGTTGATACCATCTACTTTAGCTAAGTGATCAAATGGAAAAACCTCTATAGGTCCCAGTTGAATACGGGACCGTTCTTTACTTGAAACATGAGAACTTTGCACTGCTTGAGTATTTTGAGGTAACACAAGACGTTTTTTTGCTGCTTGTAAAGACATTAACATAAAGTCTGGTGAACTATTTGGCAAAAAGTATTGATCTACACCAGATCTAAAAGCCTGACTAACTTGTTGGCTTTGAGCTTGTCCAAGTCCAAAAAGGTAAAGAGCATTACCAAATTGAGATCTAATGGTTTGAACGACATTATGGAGAGGGTGACGAAGGTCAATTAAAACTAACTTAATTTGTACTTCTCTAATAAGAAAAAAAGCTACCTGTTCAGACGGAGCCCTATGAATTTTAAAAGATCCAGACAGCATCTGTTCCCACTCTGTACAAAAACTAGAGTCTGTCGATATAAGTAATAAGTCGTATTGATCAGTCCACATGAATCACTTATCGGATATTATACATAGATATTAAAGAATCTTTAAAAAATGTGTTTATTTAAGAATATTGAAATATTTAAAGATAGTTGACTAAATTTGAGACAGTTTAGATTCAATTTATCTCATTTTGACAGGTTTGCACCAATGCATTCCAGGGACATCTAACGGGAATAATCATAGTAAAATGAAAGTAAAAATTAAATGAAAAGGGAGAAGTTTTTTTAAAATAAATTATATTTTTTATAAAAACGAGAAGAGATAGGGATCAGCTTCGCTTAGTTAAATAAATTTAATTGATTTAAAACTAAACAATAAATTAAATGTTGTTAACAAAAAAATAAATATTAAAAGTCGAAAACACAATCAACTTAAGTACATTGTAAATATGGGCTTGAGCCAACGTATTTTTTGAAATATGCATCAAATGCAATGCTGTTAATTCTTGGGTTCATTGAATAAAATTAGGCTATAAAATATAGCCAAAATGTTTGAAAACAAAGACGAATCAAAAAGAGTATTTAATATGTTAACTCCAGGCATCTTATCACAAAGTAGTAATGACTAAGGCCAATATTTTAATGGATGTATAATGCCCTAAAAAATACAGAGAAAAGTACAGGTAGGTGGGAGAATGTTCTAAAAAAGTAGAAATAAACATAAAACAAAATGAAGGAGCTCATAAGGTTGCATGCTAGGGTCTTAAGCTCAGGGTCATGAGTGAGCTAAGAGAAGTAGAACCAACAAGATAGATGAGATAGATCTACATATGTAGATGAAATAGTGATATAGAAAAGAAACAAGTCATCTTATAGGAGAAATTGGAAATAAAATGCATGCTTTAGGTTTGAATCAAATTTCTAAGCAAGAAGTCTTAGAAGCAGTAAAAGACAAGAATAGGAGTCACTGCTTTTTAAATAAGAGTACTCAGTACTATGTTATGGACTACCAATCTAAAATCAAAAAGAAG
>CALGNA010000044.1 GCA_937958795.1 uncultured Bdellovibrionales bacterium
TAAGGATTAAAATTGCAAGTAGCCTCTTCATAAAGGGCTTTGGTCTTATAAAAACACTTATAAGACTTGTGAAAAAGCTATAAATAGCTTGAAATAAAACTCGTGAAAGTCGTTTTAAATAATACATAGAACTTCTCCACAAAATGCCTGCCTGCTGAAGCAGTGCAGAATTTGGTATTTTTAGCTACTAATGGAACATCTCTCAATGGTGAAGTCATCTTAATGTCCGGAGCGTCGATAATATGAAAAAACAAATTCAAAGATTTCAAGATTTTATGTGGAAAATCCTAGGACACCCAAAATCTATGTGGTTTTTAGGGATTATAGCTTTTTGTGAATCCATTTTTTTTCCATTACCTCCTGACCCCTATATTTTAGGCCTTAGCCTTAAAAAACCACATAAGTGGTACAAATTTGTTCTTGCTGGATTAACTGGGAGTATTACAGGGGCCTTTATTGGGTACTTTATAGGCAACTTTTTTTGGACTTCACTTGAGCCTCACATATTAGGTAAATTCATTTCTGTCGAGATGTGGGAAAAACTTGCAAAAGGTTTTTCAGATCATACTGCTGAAGCTCTCATAGTTGCAGCATTTTCTCCTTTGCCTTTTAAGGTCTTTGTTCTGGCTGCTGGGGCCCTGAAAGCTCCTTTTATGGCTTTTATTTTGGCATCCTTACTAGGGCGAGGAGTTCGATTTACTATAATAGGTTATGCTGGCAAGCTTGGCAGAGAAAGATCTCAAACCCTTCTTAAAATCTTTAAATCTAAAATTTTCTATCTGCTCTTTATTGGAGCAGTTGTTTTAATTGGGGTTATTAAGTGGCTAATTTAGTAAGCCCTAGCCTTAAGAGCTTTAACCCAGCTGATGAAATTTCTGAAGACTCCAACCTCTTTGGCTGGCCCGGATCAGAAGAGCAATCTAGTGTCATTATTCAGCCTGTTCCTTGGGAAGCCACAACCTCTTATCTTGGTGGGACCTCAAAGGCTCCTGAACTTATCCGATTAGCAAGCCATCAAATGGATCTCTTTTCTGAAACCTGGGGAGAGACTTACACAAAAGGTTTTTACCTAGCTGAACCAAACTTAAAAATATCCCAGCTAAATGACAATGCTCTTGAATTAAAAAACAACAAGAAGATTCCTTCTTTAGAAATAAGCCAACGGCTAAACCTAATGAGCGCAGAAGTAAATGCACTTGTTTATGAAAAAACTTCTCAAACTTTAAAGCAAAATAAAATTCCTGCTCTTATCGGCGGAGAACACTCTGTGATCTTTGGCCAAGTGAAAGCTGTTTCTGAACAGCTTAAAAATAAAAATACAACTCAGTGGGGACTCGTTCATATAGATGCTCACCTTGATTTACGAAATGCCTATCAAGGTTTTGAGCACTCTCATGCTTCTGCAATAAGACATGTATTTGAATTAGATAACTCTCCGTCCCACTCTGTTCACTTTGGTATCAGAGATTACTGCAAAGAAGAGTCTGACTACATGAAAGACTTAGGTTCTAACTACAACTTTTTTACTGACAGAAGCTTTCAACAAAGTCTTGAACAAAATATTTCACACGACAAAACAAGCTTAGATTTTTTTACCAATGAATTTCAAAAACTACCACAAGACATTTACATCAGTTGGGACATAGACGGCTTAGATCCTCAACTTTGTCCCAATACGGGCACTCCTGTACCTGGAGGTCTTAATTGGCACCAAGCACTAACTCTTATTTTTGCTCTTAAACAGTTAAATAAAAATATTGTTGGTTTTGATTTAGTAGAAGTTTCTGAAAGCTTAAATCCAAATAGTACGACTGAATGGAATAGCAATGTTGGAGCAAGACTTTTTTATGAACTTTGTTGCCTAGCTGTTTGCTAAATTTATAGTTTTTATTTTAAGATCTGAATCTATAAATATGTAAATACCCTTAATCTATTAGCTCAAATCAAGATTTTAGACCTATTGCAGTAGGTTTTCAGACGCTTAAATTTATTCTAAAAACTCAAACAATAACGATCACTTAGGTATTAATATTAATTTATAGTTTACAAAATAGAAACTCATTTCCAAAAATTACATTTTTTAAACTTTCAAATTTTTATTTGAAGTCCTAAGTTGAGCCCACTTAAACACATTACGGAGGTAATAAAATGAAGAATTCTCTTCTCTCAATAGCTTGCTTGTTTTTAGCTAGCTTAGGAGCAAAAGCTCAAGTCCAAATTAGCGACGCGGTACCTGCTTCATCAGACTATCAATATATCATGTCCCCTTTTGAAACCACTTTGAATAAAATGGTTGAAATGTCTTACGGTGATTCAACAGCATCAAAAATTATAAACCAAATGAACCAAGAAAAAGCGGGCCTTAACTTTTCAGTTGTAAATACGACTTGGGAAGATACTTCGCGCTTTGATAACTCTAGTGTCGGAGATAACATAACAGATATGTGGATTGCTGTTCATTTAAAGCAATCTGAGCTCCTCAGTAATTTTGGTCCCAATGAAGAGTTTCACATTATGTCTTGTGATCTTGAAGATTCTGCCAACAAAAGAAAAGCTGAACAAAATAATGAGTCTTATTATGGATATTACTTTTTCTCTAATTGCCTAGAGCAAAAAGGATTTACTTACCAACAAGCTGAACTTGTTTCTCTATGCCGCATTGAAAACGGTGGCTTTGATATGCAAAGCTGTTCTAAAACTCTTGATAACCCAAATGCTATCACACCCGTTAATATGCCTGTGTTCAGATATAGCAACTTTGAAGACAAAACCGCTGATGTTCCTATGAACAAAGTCATGCTTTTGGTAGGAAACGAAAAAGGACAAGAGTTACAGCCTATTAGCTTAACTCATTACCTAGAAAATATTTCTGATTATATGACAGTTCCTAGTCAAAGAATTGAAACCTCAACTTCTCTTTTAAGCGACGGAGACACTCATGCTTTAACAAGTGCTCAGATTTCTTTTTTACCTGTTCCTAAAGGTAAAGATGCAAACGGCGATAGCTTAAGTGCTACTTTCAACCCTGTGGTTTACAACTACCAGTCTTATGAAGACAATCCGGCCGTACTAACTATTCTTGCTACGCCAAATGGAACAAGTGCTACAATTGTAGATTACACTCGTGATGGCTTTGAAACAGGTCGAACTGGTCAAAGACTTTTCTTTAACAACAATGGTGATAAATCTTCTTTGTCTGCTACTCGTTTAGATGAATTTTTAGCCGACAATCCAAACACAATGATTGATATGGGTGACACACCTTCGGTTGGGGACCAATCAGGAATCAATATGGTTCTTGTGATTCAAGTACCACTAAAACAAGTTCCAAGGCCAAACAGTCCATTTGAAAACTGTAATGACTGTGATTTCATGGAAATGGCAATGCCAATGGCAATGATGGATGCAGGCTCTCGCTCTCTTGATTTAACAGATGCCATTATTGGGTATGGCCCGACGGAAGGCAACTTTGTAGAAATCAAAGAAGACAATGCAACTGCAGAAACTCAGATCAAAGTTGAAAGAGATACAGACTATCCGGTAAGAGTGACGGTTCAGTTTTACAAAGCAACTGATGGTTCTGGTGAAATCAACGAAGGACAAATCCAAGAGTTCATTGATACTATTGATGAAGTTTATGCAAACGCTGATTATGTTGGAAGCTTAGTTACAAACACTGGTGACCAAGACAGACCAACGGATCACAACTGCACAAGACCTAACTTTACGCCTTACTATCCAATTTGGTTTGATAACGGATTCGAAGCGACTCCGGAGATGTATGACCAAGCTTTAGATTATTATTACGGACCTTTCTGGTGGACCTATAACTGTGGTGACAATGATTACTACGAAGCTGCCTTTAACAATGCAGTTGAGAGTCTTCCAATCATTATGCAAAATGTAAGTCAGTAGCATTAATATAGAAATATTAATGTAAAATTAAGGCTACATTTTAATTGTTACTAAAAAGAGAACCTCAGGGTTCTCTTTTTTTTGATCCTGCCTATACCTCAAGAAAACCAACCTAAAACCGAACCAAAACGAATCTAAAGCTCAATCTAGGATTATGCTTAAGTCATAGCTTTCTGGGGGTTTTAGCCTTATCTTCCTTAAATTATATAAGTTCATAAATACAAGCAGGAGATCACGGATGTTTAGAGTTACTTTCATATTTTTATGTTTGTTTGGGTTCAATGCTTTCTCTAATCAGGCTGAGAAAATTGAAATCTCAACAGCAAATGGAAAAAAGTTAGATGCTTTTATACTTAAGCCTTTAAATACAAAAGGTAAAACTCCTGCTTTGATTATAGCTCCCGGCCAAGGCTATCATATGGGTTTACCACTTGTTAAAGACCTGGCCCAAAAAGCTTCAGAAAATGGAATACTCACTGTAGGTTTTAACTGGAGTTATTATACAGAAAAAGGAAACCCCTCCGAAGAGCTTATAAATGAAAAGCAAAACATGGAAGACGTTCTTACTTATGTGCGAGGTCTTAAATCTGTAGACACTAAGAAAATTCTTGTTGCTGGAAAATCTTTAGGGACTCTCGTGGCTTATTCAGTTTTTCAAAACCATAAAGATCTTTTTTCTCTTTATCTTTTAACCCCCATTTGCACTTGGGAGTGGGATGAAGAAGAAAAGCAAGTTAGTCCTTTTCCTGTAGCTGACGATAGGTATCCAAATTTTCTTCAAGAAAAAAGACCCATTCACATAAGCCTGGGCAATAAAGACAAACTTTGTCAGACAGATATGCTGTATGATTTTTTGAAAAACTCTAAAAACAATATCACTTCATCAATTTTTGGCGGCGATCATGGCATGAACATCGGCAAGTGGAGTGATCCAAAATTTAAAGACAGGAATGCTGCTAATATCAAAAGCGCAATCGATTCCACAGTTCATTGGATGAATGTTCATTTACAAAAGTAACTCTTATTAATTTAATAAAAAAAAACCACTTTAGAACAAAGTGGTCTTACAAGTGTGAAATATTTTGTAACCAAACTACCTTACAAGTCTAATTACCCTGATTTCAGGTTTAGACAAACTCTTCCTTGAGTCCGTCTTAAACCTCCCCCTATTTTAGCCAGTTTTGGCTACCGAGCAAATCGCTTCGTAATACTTTCGCGAATTTCTGCTCCCTCAATGGACAGCCTTGTCCATGGGATGGCTCTTAATCTCTCACTTTCTATGCTTTCTTCTGTTTCTTCGCATACCCCGTAAGAGCCATTTTCAATTCTTAACAAAGCTGATTCGATTTCAATAAGTTGTCTTCTAAGCCTGTGATTCATCTGAAGATTCTCAGATTCAGCAAGAGCTCTCATTGTTAAATCAGCTTCATCCCCCCCTTTTTCTTCTGAAAACAAATCCCTTCTAGTATTTTGGACTCTGTTAAGAATATCCGATTTGGTTTTCAGTAATCTATCTTTACACTCATCAATGAGTTTTCTTGGTACGCCATCCATAGCGACAACCTCCGTGTTGTGTCCCTTTTTGGAACTGGTTCCATAATGGAACTGAAATAGTTACACACTATATTTATTCAACATTCAAGCAAAAAATGACCTAAGTGCTTCAAATTCTTTGTATTTTTGATATAAGGTTTCCTTATGACGTAATGCGCTAATATTCTAAGCATTTCTTTTCTTTACATTTTTCATAAAAAGTTCAAAAAAGAACCTACTATGACACTAACAATTCTTCTTACATTAGCGGGCCTTATATTACTTTTATTTGGTGCTGATAGCCTTATTAAAGGGGCTGTTTCTCTATCAAAAATATGGAAATTACCCGAAGCCTTCATTGGATTTACCCTAGTTGCCCTTGGAACATCTCTCCCTGAGCTCTTCACAAGTATTATGGCACGGCTTTCAGAAGCAGACGATGCTGTTTTAGGTAACGTCTTAGGATCTAACCTTTTCAATGGTTTTTTTGTTCTTGGACTAACTTGTTTTTTATCTCCAAGAATTTTACCCATTAGTGAAAAAAAAGGGAGCTTACTCTCTCTTGGGGCTTTTGGTTTAGCTCTAGCCTATTTTAGTGCTGCAGCTTTTACGATCCAAAAGCTAAATGTCCTTTGGGGAGTTTTTTCAATTTTACTATTGATTGGAACTATTTTATTTCTATTTAAACAAAACGCTATCGATACAGAAGACACGGGTGATGAAAACTCCCAAGAGTCTATGCCTAAAGCACTGCTCTTCTCACTCTTAGGTATTACTTTTACGATTTTAGGTTCTAAAGTTTTCTTACAAGGAAGTCTTGATCTAGGTGAGTTCTTTGGAATGGACGCATCAGCTACAGGAGCCCTAATATTAGCCATAGGAACCGGTTTTCCGGAGCTTATGACCTCTATCATAGCATCTATAAAAGGCCATCAGAGCTTAGCCCTGTCCAACATACTGGGTTCTAACATTATCAACCTATTAGCTGTGCTGGGAATAAGTACTTTTCTTGGAGATCTGGCTGTGAGCAAAGCTGCCCAAACAGACAGTCTCTACAATATTTTACTAGCAATTTGCATGCTCTTATTTTTCACAAACAGCTCCAAGCTTATTCGGTTCTCAGGGCTAGGCTTTGTGTTTTTCTACTTCTTGTACTTTTATATTAGAATTTAAGACTTTATTTCTTCCATTCCACCAGAAGCGGGCAATGATCAGAGCCCTCTTGCTGGTCTAAATGCTCCATTCTTGTAATTTGTGGTTTTAAGTTCTGAGATACACATACATAATCAATTCTCCAGCCCTTGTTCATCAAGCGGGCTCGTTCTCTATAAGACCACCATGTGTATTTATGAGCTTCATTGGGGTTTTGGTGTCTAAATAAATCTACAAAGCCTATCTCTAAAAACTCACCTAACCATTTTTGTTCTTCAGGCAAAAATCCACTCACTTTAGATAATCTTTTTGGATCATGAACATCGATATCGTTGTGAGCTACATTATAGTCTCCAACAAGCATTATTTTTTGACCTGCATCGATTTCTTTTTTTAAATGTGCTGTGAAGTCTCTTAGAAAATTTTGCTTAAAAACATGCCTTTCTTCTCTAGCTGCACCATTTGGAAAATAAACATTATACAGTTTCACATCACCAATGTGAGCAATCGAAAACCTTCCCTCTTGATCATACTCTTTAATTCCAATTCCTTTAGAGAAATCAAGCTTACGCTTTGAAAGTATACAAGTCCCGGAATAGCCTTTTTTAATTTCACACGATGACCAATAACCATGAGGGAACAATGACTCCATCTTCTCATCTTTTAATTGCTCAACATGAGCTTTAGTCTCCTGGACACAAAAAAAATCTGGATCCTCTTGTCTTAAGAACTCTTCTAGCCCCTTTTTATAACAAGCTCTTATGCCGTTTACATTCCATGAAATTAACTTCATTTAGGGTTTCCTTTTAGAATAAAAAAATGCAAAAGTTTGAATATGAAAGAACTCAAACTTCCTTCACCTGGATTTTATAGCACTCAATGTTGGTCCTCTTCAACTCCCAACAATCAAGCTCACGATATTTCATCTTATGACTATAAAGGTAAAAACTACCTGCTCATCTTTCTTAACTCTCCACTAACGGATGATCGATCCGCTCTAAATTTTGTTAACCTTACTTCTGATATCATAAAAGAAAATGCAACTACAGATCTGGTTCTCATAAGCACATTGCCAACATCAGAAATTTCTAAAATATCCATAAAATCAAAACTCGAGCTAGATTACATCAGGGATTTAGATGAAAAAATTTTCTATCACTTCTCAAGTGAAGCACTTCTAAAAAAAACTAGTGAAGTCGTGGTTTTTTCGATTAATGATTCAATGGAAATCATACATAGACTTGATCTAAAACTGACAGATAACCAAAAAGACCAACAAAATAAAATTTTTGATCTTACAAAAGCTTTGCTACAGAACAAATCCGTACAAAATGACCTGTCAGGTGAAATCAAATGAAACTAAAATCTAATCTTCACACCTCTCTTTATCCTGTAAAATCAGATATTTTAAATAACTTTAACCAAGCCTACAATTATGATTTGTCTACAGAAACAATAGACGTGTTGTTTTCAAAATTTGGTCTCAAATGCAGTTCGCACTATTTTAAAGAAGCTGCTCTTCTACAAAAACATATCTACGGATTAAGACAAAATGAACCTTATCTGCAGGCTTGTCATAGCCATGATTCTCAAGTCTTAGACTTCAAAGACAATTTTTTGCCCTCATTATTTTCATCACTGGATTTTCATTTAACTGAAAATGGGCTCAAACTTATTGAGATTAATACCAATGCAAGCGCATTTTTAGGTGCTATTCTTTTAGAACCTAACTTACCCAAACAAACTCAACTCTTGGAAGAACTCCCAACTCATTTTAAAAAAAGTTTTGCACAAGGTGCTGATCACCTTATTATCACGGATGATCAGCCAGAAGCTCAAAAAATGTTTTTTGAATTCGAAGCCCTTAAAAACTTTTTATTAAATACAAAGACTTACTCTAAAGTCAGCATAATGGATACAAAAGAGCTAAACGATAGCCTTAGCTCTTTTAATTCTCCTATTCATATCTACAATAGAAACTGCGATTTTTACCTAGATAGTTTTCCTGCATTGCGCGCATATTGTATTGAAAAGAAAATGGTCTCTCCCCATCCTGCTGCCTATGGTTACTTTGCACAAAAAGACCGCCTTCCTTTAATTAAAGAACACTTACCAGAAAAATTTCATTCTTATTTTTTAAGCGCAGAAGAACTTACTTCTTCTAATGCCGAAGACTATTGGACAAAGCGAAAAAAGTACTTTTTTAAACCTCTAGATTCTTATGGATCTAAATCTGTGTATAGTGGCTCTAGTATTTCAAAAACAAAATTTCAGACACTTATAGATCAAAATATTTTAGCTCAAGAACTCGCTAAACCCCTTAAATTAGTGGACCCAATAGAATCAGAAGCAAAACAGTGGAAATTTGACCTTCGGCTCTACACATTTGGACCTGATATTTTTCATAGCATAGCGAGAGTCTACAGAGGGCAACTGACTCAATTCTCAAGCTCTGACAAGGGTGGATTTTCTGGTATAGACTGGACATAACTACTCTTAGAACCGTGCTATAAAATCTAAAAAAATCCCTCTGAAAACTAGCTTTGCTACAAATCAACTTCGCAATGCAAATTGATAATTTGATCTATAAGTTATAATTTTAATCATGACGTCTAAAATGCCAAAGCACTTACAAAATTACGTTACGGACCAAAGCACTCATAACTATAGCTTTGAAAATCAAGCCACCTGGTATTTTGTACTCTATTTTTTAAAACAACAGCTCACTAAGACTGCACATCCATTTTATCTTGAAGGCATGGAGAAAACAGGACTTACTGAGTTTAACATCCCCTCCATTCCAAATCTCTCAAAAAAATTAAAAAACTACGGCTGGACTGCTGTACCCGTTAGTGGGTTTTTACCACCGTCGATTTTTATGGAATTCCAGTCTAGAAATATCTTACCTATTGCATCAGAAATGAGAACCCTTGAACATATTCTCTACACACCAGCTCCAGACATTGTACACGAGGCTGCTGGTCACGCTCCACTTTTACCATTTAAAGAATATTCTTCTTACCTTGAAGAATATGCACAGGTAGCAAATAAAGCCATTTTATCTAAAGAAGACATGGAACTTTATGAAGCTATACGACACCTAAGCGACATTAAAGAACATCCTAATTCTACAAAACAAGAAATCTTAAGTGCCGAAACTAATTTAGCTGAAGCAACTCAGAACATGAGCTTTACATCAGAAGCTTCTTATTTAGGTAGAATGAACTGGTGGACCGCAGAGTATGGACTCATTGGAACCTCAGATAAGGACCTTCGGCTCTATGGGGCTGGACTTCTTTCTTCACTTGGTGAGTCTGCAAATTGCTTACTACCTAAAGTAGAAAAAAAATTACTTGATATTTCTTGTTTAAATTACACTTACGATATTACTGAGCAGCAACCACAACTTTTTTATACTCCAGATTTTTTACACCTTAAAAATATACTTTCTGAATTTTCTAATACGCTGAGTTTTAAAAAAGGAAATCAATTTGGGCTTGCTAAAGCTCTGGAATCTAAAGCTGTTGTCACAGTTCTGTATGAAGATAAGTTTACCAGCGGTATACTGACTGATTATTCTTTTGATCAAAATAAACTGACACTTATCTTTAAAGGTCCTCTTCAAACAGGGACAATCCGTAATTCAAAAAAACCTGAAGTTATTGAAACTTTAGATTCAGATATTTTTGAAGTCTCATTAAAAAGCTATGATCAAATTGTATCCGTTTATGGAGGCCCCTATTCTACGAAAGATTTTCCACAATTTGATCATCACCCGCCCAAAAAAGTCGAAGCTTCCAGCCTATCAAACTATAACAAACTTAAAGAACCTATATACAAAATACTCTTAGAAGCTAAAAGAACTCAAAACTATCAAGTATCAGATATTGCAGATATTGAGAAAAGAATCCTTTCTGACTTTAACGACGAATGGCTTTTACTTGGCCTTGCCCTTAGCCTACAAAAATTTAACTTCAAAAAAGAACCACTTGCTTTTGGACCCCTAAAAACCATGAAACCTCGTTTAAGTATTGACCATCAAACATGTGTTGATTACTTGTTAGAGGATTATGAAAACAGCACCTCAAATTAATGCCCTACTTATAAGACCTCAATACAGCTTCAACATTGGTAGTTGTGTGAGGGCCTTGGCCAACAATACCTCCACAAACCTTCACATCATTGATCCTCAATGCGAGCTAGGTGTTCACTTTAGAAAAGGCGCAGCAGGTGCCCAAGACTTTGCTAAAAAAGTAAAAATTTATTCAAGTTTTGAGGACTTTTTCAAAGAACAAACAAACCCCTTGCTAATAGCTATGACCCGAAGACACGGCAAACGAAGACAAGCCCTTAGTTTAGATGAGTGTTTTGAAAGGGTTCAAGAGTCAGAAGAGTTTATATCTTCTGCTCAAAAGCTATTTTTAGTCTTTGGGCAAGAAGATCATGGGCTCTCACAAGAAGACATTCTTCAAACTCATATATCTTGTTTTTTACCATTAAACGGACCATTTCAATCTCTGAACTTGTCGCAAGCTGTTTTGCTAGCAACTTTTTTATTCCAAAAAAAAATAAATGAATTTTTTGACAAACCTGAACTTCGCATTCAAATGAAACCAAAAGAAGCCCTACAAGAAGATGCTTTAGATTTTTTTCCGGATCAGAGCTTTAAAACTTGGCTTAAGTTTTGTGGTTTCTCTTTTGATAAAAGCAAAAACAACATCTATACGACTCTAAAATCTATGCTCATGAGATCTATACCTACACAAAAAGAAATGAAAAATTTTGAATCAGCTATGCAACAAAGTATGAAAAAAAATCCTAAGCAGTATTAACTTATTCTATTATTTTCTAAATAAAAATGGACTATTTAAAATCTTTTGACACTGAACATGAGAAATTCCAAATTCTGTGTATTTTCTAAATCCAACTCCCTGATCATACATGATATTGTTAGGGTCAGAAACATGATTGTCATTTGTTAAACTGTGGAGCATTTCATGAACTAAATACAAGGCATAAGTTTGGCTTTCAATCCTATGGCCATCATTTACAGTTAGTACCCCGCTATTATCTATATATTCCGCCTGAGTAGATATGTTTGAATGACCATAACTATTTGTAAAAGGACCAGAGTTATAGCTACTTAAACCATCCGGTCCTAAATATGTATTTCCGGGATAAGCCATAAATCTATCGCTATAGGTAAGATTATGACTATATGTTCCCTTTACAATGAAATTTTTTAAAGCTGGTTTTGTATTATCTAAAAAACCTTTGTCATACAAAACTCTATGAATAAAAGGTAACTCATTAAGTCCTAAAACTGCTTTATAGAAAGGTCTGTTATCAATGTGGCTTTGATGAGATGAGAAAACCTGTTCTCTTGAAGGGAATGCTCTTTCAACTTGAAAATATGAATCTTGATTTAAATGCAAATATAGTGGTGACTCAAATGTAACAGACTCTATTTTATTTATGTAAACTGGACAAACGCGCGATACGACATACTCCCATACATCAAAGACGAGCTTAAAGTTATCTGGCTGATACAAATTGTTTGGAACTAAAGCTATACTCTGCAAGTTTACAAAATATAAGCCTTGTGTAGCCATGGTTTTATAACTTCCTTTTTCATAGGTTTTTTTATTCATGTGATTGGGGTCAAAACTAAAATATGGATACTGATGAGTTTTTATTTGGGATCTCAGTTCATAATTTTTATACTTATCATCTTGCACATAAGCTGGAGCAGCATTGGTTCCTTGAATTAAAATTTGTGGACCTGTATTTTGTTGAAACCCAGAAGAGGCATTAAAATATAAGTATTGAACGCCTTGCCCAAAAGCATTGTTTACACTTGCTAAAAACAAGATTGCTAAGCTTATTATTTTGAAAAATCCCAACATGAAGTCTCCTAAAAAGAACTTCATATCATAACTTTATTCTAATTATTTATTTTTGAAAATTCTTCAAAAACCAAGTGGTTCTTTATGCCAACACCTCTGGACCCAGCATATACTAAACCTTCATACTTACAAACCTTATTATATTGATTTTGTTTAATAAATTGAGCCAATGTATACGCTCCACCTTCAACAAATATAGAGTTGCATTTAAAATCTTGATAGGTTTTTTTTCTTAATAAGTTAAGATCAAAATAGTTTTCATCTTTTAAATCACAACCTAAAAACAAAAATTTATCTTCAGATTGCCTTTCAACAACCTGCTTTATTTTAAAATTTGGAATGACTATTTTGACTAACTTTAAATCCCTGAGCTTAAAAACATTTAAATCTCTTACCTCCTCAAAGTTTAGTGAATGTCCCTTTGGGTCTAAAATCAAAACCTTATTAGCTTTATCTTTAAATGGCGTATCCCTAAGATCTAAGCGCGGATTATCTTCTATAAGGGTTTTCCACCCTACGACAACACAATCATGGAGCCCTCTTTTGATACGAGCATTTTTTCTTTGGTTCTCATTAGTAATCCACTTGCTCTTGCCATTTAAACTCATGGACCCATCAATAGTTTGAGCCCACTTTAAGGTCACATATGATTTTAGATTTGTTCTTGCATACAAATATTTTTCAAGAAAACTTTCAGCTTTTTGAGCCCAGTTCTTAGCTAGAACAACCTTAACGCCTGCTTTTTCAAGCTTATCAAAACCACTTCCTGAAACTTTATGATCAGGATCTCTAAGAGCACACACAACTTTTCCTACACTACGGTTTATTAATAACTCCGCACAACTCTCAGTTTGTCCAATATGAGAACAAGGCTCCAAAGTCACATAAGCTGTTGCATCTTTAAAATCATCTTTATTTTGAATTTTGTCATATTGTAATTTATTATTTAAGGCCATTTGTTCAGCATGAGCGTCGCCATATTTTTTATGGTAGCCTGTAGATAAAATTATTCCATCTTTACTAACAACAACACAACCCACGCAAGGGTTAGGGGAGCAGTAGCCTGTTCCTTTGCTTGCTTCATTAAAAGCAAGACTCATAAACAAATTTTCAGATTCTTTTAAATCTAAGACTTCCATGACTGCCAGTAGTCCGCTAACTCTACTTGTTTAGCATATTCTGTCATCTTAAGAGGCCACCTAGCATCAATCATCACTGCATACTCATTGGTATGAGTTTTATTGCCAACACCTTTTACAGCCTTTGGGTGCGGACCATGTGGAAATCCTGCCGGGTGAAAACTCATCATTCCGGCATGTAAATTATCTCGACTAAAAAAATCTCCATCGTGATAAAATAGAACTTCGTCATAATCTATATTTTGATGGTAAAAAGGGACTTTTAAAGCATCTTTATCTTCTTCAAGTGGCCTTGGTAAAAATGAACAAATAACAAAGTTTTTGGCAACAAAAGTTGTGTGAGCACTTGGTGGAAGATGAGATCTATGACTCATGATTGGCATGATATCGTCCATTCCTAAAGTAAATGGATATAAATCACCCTTCCAACTTATGGTATCAAAAACTGAAGCCTCATAAGTAAACACAGTTTTTTCAGAGTTATGCTGAACTTCAATTTGAGTTATATTGAGATCAAGTTTTTTTAATAAAGCTCTTTGTTTTTCTAAATTTGGTCTTTGCAAGGTTTGAGCATCATACAATGCATTTCTTCCGGCAATACCTCTATCAGGCTCCATAAAATGAGACGTATGATTTTCAACAACCAAAAGCTCAAAGCTAACTTCGGCACTAAAAAAATGAGTCAGGCACTTTGGCATCACTAAGTACTGGCCTTTTTCAAAACTTAAAACACCGTACTCTGTGAAAACAACACCTTTACCTTTATGACAAAAATACAAAGTCGAAGCGTCTGCATTTCTGATTGCAGTCGAAGTTTGCTTTAAATTTTTCCAAGTACTGATACTGACATCTGAGTTATAAAGAAGTTTTATTTTGTCAGATTGCTTATTTTTTTTAGAATCTGATCCTAATTTAACAAGGTCAAACATATGGGGCTTTAGTGGGCCCTCTATGTTCACCCAACGCGTACTAGGTTCTGGCTTTACTAAATGTGAGACAGGTCCATAAAAACCCTTTAAGCCTTGCTCCTCTTCATAGCAACCTTCAGGTATTCCTTTGTGCGCTTGCTTAAGAGGCTTGTCTCCTTGCCAGAAGTGAGACCCCATTTACAGGAATCCTCTGTCTTTTTGATCTCTCTCAATGGCATCAAATAAAGCCTGAAAATTACCCTCTCCAAATCCATCATGATTTTTACGCTGAATCACTTCAACAAAAATGGGACCCACTAAATTTTTAGTAAAAATTTGTAGTAAGTAGCCGTCTTTATCTCCATCTACTAAAATTTTGAGCTCTTTGAGTCTCTCCATATCTTCCTGAATATTCGGAAGTCTTTCCGGAATCATGTCGTAATAAGTGTCCGGCACATCTAAAAATTCAACACCCTGAGCTCTCATGCTTGCAACAGTTTTGCAAATATCGTCTGTTGCAATTGCAATGTGCTGAATTCCTGAACCTTTGTATTCTTCAATATACTCTTGAATTTGAGACTTTGAGTCTGTTGGTTCATTAATAGGTATAATAACTCGCTTACTTGGTGAGCACATCACTTTTGAAACAAGCCCTGTTTCTTTTCCTTTGATATCAAAAAATCGAGTTTCTTTAAATTGAAAGATATTTTCATAAAACTGACACCATTTCTGCATTTCACCAGACGGTACATTGTTCGTCATATGATCAATATACTTAAAACCAAAGCCTTCAGTTTTAGAAGACACGATTTCAAAGTCATCACTGCTCATTTTTTTCTTACCGTAGTCATCAATGAAATAAATAAGAGAATCACCTATTCCATAAATGGCTGGAAATTTGCATTTATCATTACGGTCAACAAATGGTTTAGCTCCTTTTGAAACTGAACTCTCAAAAGCTTCAGCAGCATTCTCTACACCAAAACCTACAGCGCAAATACTTGAACCATGCATTTTAGAAAAGTCTTCCGAAAAAGTCACATCATCATAATTGGCTAAAAAACTCACTTTTCCCTGTCGATACCAATCTACGTTTTGAGTTTTGTGCTTACCATAAAACTCAAACCCCAGCTTTCCAAAAAGACTTGTATAAAACTCTCTTGATCCACCTGTAAATTCTATGAACTCAGTGCCTAAAAGATTATTAGGATTAGTAGTTGCCAAAGTAACTCCTTAAAAAATTAATTATCGATTGCCAATAGTAACTGCAATCATGGATCTACCAGATAAAACACCTAAAAGACAAGTTGCAGAAGTCTTCAAAACGCCCACTTTACTTAGCAGCTTATATTCACTAAATACTTGATTTTTTTGAATTAAATCCATTTTTATGATTTTAATTTGAGTCATAATATCAATCTCAATACGCTTACTATTAGAGAGCCTTTTAAACTCGGCCTCTTTTAAAGACCAGAGCCATGCCTTATCTAAACCACATGCCTCTATGACTTGCTCTTCTTTTTTGTCAGAAATTCGATTAATAATTTTACTACTTAGCCTGTCTGAATCCTCAACATCTAAACCAAGGCTTTTTTCTTTAGAAAAAACAACAAAGTAACTATCCTCAAAACTAGCTACACTCAAATACCCTTGTGAACATTGAGTTGGTGTTCCTGGCTTAAGACTTACAAGTTTACCAAAATTTTTTTCCCTTAATTGATCGTTTAGAAAGACTCGAAAGCTCTCTCTAAGTAAAAAACCAGGTGTTTCTCCTTCAGTCCCATCAAAAGAATTTTTATTTGCTTTAGCATTACTTTTAAAAACACAAAGTTCTACATCACCTAATATAAACTCTTGCTTAATAAGCTCAAAGCTCAAAACGACTTGGCCACTCTATGGATTCACCATTTGTTATTTTCATCATACGATCCAGACAAACATTAGCATCTTGGATCGTTTTATCATCAAGCTCAATTTTTGGGGTTTCATTTACAAGAGCATTGTATATTTTTTCCATTGTATTCATCTTCATATAAGGACACTCATTACAGGCACAGTTTTCATCTTCAACAGGTGCTTGAATAAAAGTTGCATCCGGTCTTAATTTTTTCATTTGATGAAAAATACCTAATTCAGTTGCAACTATAAAAGTCTTTACATTCATATTATCAGTCGTAGATTTTAGTAACGCTGAGGTTGAACCTATTACATCTGAAGCTAGTAAAACATTTTCTTCACATTCAGGATGTGCAATAACAATAGAGCCAGGGTGCTTCGCTTTTAACTCAAATAGTTTTTGTGCTGAAAACTGTACGTGAACCTGGCAAGATCCCGGCCATAAGATCATATCTCTTTTGAATTTTTTTTCTAAATATCTGCCTAGATTTATATCTGGACCAAATAATATTTGTCTGTCTTTAGGAATTGAATTGATAACTTTTTCTACATTACTAGAAGTACAAGCCACATCTGTAATAGTTTTAACTGCAGCACTTGAATTAACATATGTTACACAAATTGCTTCTGGGTACTTTCTTCTCCACTCTAAATATTTATTATAAGGTGAATGATCTACAAGTGAACATCCCGCATTCATATCAGGAACTAAAACAGTTTTGTCCGGACTTAGAATTTTAACACTTTCACCCATAAAGGTAACGCCTGCTAATAAAACTAAATTTGTTTCTAATTCAGAACCCTTTTGGGCTAAAAACAAACTATCGCCAACATAATCTGCGATATCTTGAATATCACTTTCTTCATAATAGTGAGCTAATATTTTAAAATCTTTTTTTTCTCTTAATTCGTTTATTTTTAATTTAAAATCTGTCATGCAATTTTTCCTGTTTTTAACTGATCTATAATGGATGTTGAAATAGACTTTAAGCTTTCAAACACTCCAATCCCTTTATGAGCTTGTGCTTCAAAATCAGGTCGACCCATTGGGTTTAATTCTAATCTCAAATCTGATAACTTCATTGCAGAAGGCAAATCACGCTTATTATATTGAATAACCATAGGAATTTTATCTAACTCATACCCCTGTCTATCCAGGTTTTCTTTAAGGTTTTGCATGCAGTTTAGATTCTCTTCTAATCTCTCTTCTTGACTATCTGCTACAAAAACAACCCCATCTAAACCCTTTAAAATAAGCCTTCTGCTGGTTTCATAAATAACCTGTCCAGGGACAGTATAAAGATGAAATCGAGTATTAAAACCTGCCACCTCACCTATATCTAAAGGTAAGAAGTCAAAAAACAAAGTTCTTTCAGTCGTAGTTGGAAGCGTATACAGCTCAGATTTTTCATTGGATTGAATCTCTTTATAGATCCACTGCATATTTGTTGTCTTCCCACCTAAAGAAGGACCATAAAAAACAATCTTGCAATGCACCTGTTTTGAGCCGTAATTTATAAAAGACATTTTATCTAAATCTCCTGACGCTGTTCAATCGCAAGAGCCAATGTTCTTCCATCTAAAAATTCAAGTGCTCCACCCATAGGTACACCTTGAGCTAGTTTAGATATTTTAGCATTTATATTCTCGAATTCTTGAGACATATACAAGCTCGTTGTATCCCCTTCAATATCGGTGCTTAGTGCTAAAATGATTTCAAAATCTATTTCTGGCTTATCTTGAACTCTTCTTTTCAACTCATAAATTTTAATATCAGATGGGCCTACCCCATCTAGTGGTGCAATAAGACCGTGCAAGACATGGTATTGCCCTTTAAAAACTCCAGATGATTCTATTTTACCTATATCACTAGGCTGAGTTACGACACAAATCTTCTTAAAATCTCTCGATTGGTCTGAACAAAAAGCACACAGGTCTTCCTCTTCAGTGTAGGCAAAACATTGAACACAAAAACTAATTTTATCTTTAGCATCTATTAATGCTTGTCCTAAAGCTTCAGCCTGTGCTTTTGGACTTTTCAAAACCCAGAGCGCCATCCTTTCAGCTGACCTTCTTCCCACACTTGGTAGTTTTTGAAACTCTTGGACCAGTCGATCAAAAGTTGGAACTTTAAGAGATCTTAAGGCATCCATCCGCCCATGCCTCCTGTGATTTGAGACATCTCTTTTTTATAATACTCTTTTGATTTTCCTATTGCTTCATTAGCAGCAGACATCACCATTTCAATAATCATTTCGCTATCTGAGTCAGACGAGAGAGCCTTATCGACCTCAATGTTTTTAATAATTCCATTTCCGGTCACCTTCACCTTAACTCCACCACCTCCAGATGATGCATCAAAGTCCATTTCTTCTAATTCTTTTTGAAACTTTTTAATCTTTTTTTGCATCTGATTCGCTTGCTTCATCATCTGCTGCATCCCACCAAAACCTTTCACGATGGAACCTCCTTTATTGATTGAATCTTCACCTTAATTTCTTTGTTCAAAGCCTGAAACTTAGGGTCTGATTGCAGTTTTTCTTGTAACTCTTGTTCCTTAAGAACTTCTTCTTTTTTTTTCTTTTCTAATTGAGAGTCTGGCTTAGAAGAATCTCCCGAAGCCTTAACAAACTCAAGTCTCATTGGTTTTTTAAAATAGTCTGATGCTAACTTTTCAACATCTCCAGAATGTTTTTTTAAATAGTCTCGCAAAAAAGCAGAATCTTCTGAGGAGAAAAAATGGATTTTATCTTCTACAAGTTTAGCTTTTGCATTATTTAGAACCGCACCTAGTGGAGGGTTTAATTTCTGCGTATATTTAACAAATACAGGCCAAAGGTCCCCAACTACTTGATCTCCTGCTATACCTTTAACTGAAGAAGGATCCTTTAATTCTGCCTTATTCATATTTATGGGGGCAAAGCCTGCTTTTTCATTATCTTTAACAAACTGAGGCTTAGGTCTCTCTATTTTTTTAGGCAATGTAGAAGTCGATGGCTGAACTTGTTGAGATCGAATACTATGACTAGATTTTTGATTATTTGTATATGTTGCTGATACAGGCTGCACTGGTACCGACGACCTTGCACCAGGCAAAGGTCCCCCTGAAGTTGCTACCACACTTCCTGCAAAACTTTCTTGCATCATCCATTTTTGCAAATCTAGATGTTTTGGGCTTTGGACCATTCTTAAAAAACCAATATCAAATGCAATTTGTGGCAAAGGACAACTGGCTACATCTTCTAAACACTTCAGTGACATATCAAAATACAGATACAAATCTTCAACACTCGTGTTTGCTAACGCTGACATCAAACCTTCTGTTAAAACCCATCTATCCCTAAAGAAAATATCGTCTTCTATCTCGTCTTTTTTCAAAATATAAATAAGAGACTGTCTAATTGATTTTAATAAATCCTCTAATAAAGTCTTAGGGCTTTGCCCCATCAACTGAACAGCTTCTATCACTTCAAAAGCCATTGCTTTATCTTTAGTTACTAAAGACAAAATTGCTTTTTGAACCAAAGAACGATCCACTAGACCCAGTGAAGAACGCACAAACTCTAAGTTTATTCCAGATTCACCAGAGACTGCTACAACTTGTTCTAAAAAACTTAAACTATCCCTAAGGGAACCTCTTGCTGCTTCTGTAATGAGTTGAATAGCCTCTGCTTCAAACTTTATATTTTCAGTTTCACAAATTTTAGTCAGTTGCTGTGTAATTTCTGCCTCAGTTAAAACTGTAAAATCATATCTCTGACATCGAGATTTAATTGTCTCAGGAATTTTATGAATTTCAGTTGTCGCTAAAATAAATACAACATGATCCGGCGGTTCTTCTAAGGTTTTTAAAAGTGCATTGAAAGCACTTGATGAAAGCATATGAACTTCATCAACAATGTAGATCTTCTTAGTTCCTGACGTTGGTTTAAATGCAACAGAATCTCTAAGCTCTCTTACCGAATCAACACCATTATGACTTGCACCATCGATCTCTAAAACATCAATCTGCGAGCCTTGCTCGATTTGCTTGCATTCTTCACAAACTCCACAAGGAAGGCCCTCATTAGGATCGAGACATCTAAGAGCTTTAGCAACCAAACGAGCTGTTGATGTTTTACCTGTTCCTCTAGGGCCGGTAAATAGAAGAGCATGTGAGAGTTGTTTTTGTTTTAAAGTATTCTCAAGACTTAGCTTAACAATGGACTGTCCTATCAACTCTGAAAACTTCTGAGGTCGCCAACGTCTAGCGAAAACTTGATAGGACAAAACACCCCTCGTTCTTTA